>CALZPS010000019.1 GCA_945827765.1 uncultured Lachnospiraceae bacterium
ACACAAGGAGTATCGTCGGCAGCGTCAGATGTGTATAAGAGACAGGTATGAAACTGGCGTTGTCATTTCCTTATTTAATGAATGTAATTCTGGTTGTTTTGTTTATGCCCCAACTAAGTTATATAAAAGGAAGTATCACAAATTATTCCATGGGTACTTCTGTGTATATCTGTTATGTAACAGTAGCGTTGTATACTCTTGCAGAAAGCATAGTTTTTATCCACAGTTGGAAAAATCTTAACAGACACAAACAGATTATTATCTCCACATATTTATTGATAACCATCGGAGTGACTGTGTATCAAATGCTCTATCCCGAAGCACTGATCACTGCATTAGCTCCGACCTTTGCGGTGATTGGTGCATATCTAAATATGGAAAATCCGCTATATATCAAACTCAAGAAATATAACAACGAAATGATAATGGGATTTGCTACGCTTGTCGAAAACCGCGATGATAATACCGGAGGACATATCCACAGAACAACCGCTTATGTAAGATTATTGGCGGAAGAATTGAAAAAACGTGGTTTTTACAAAGAGCAGTTGACAAAAGACTACATAGAAAATCTTATCTTGGCTGCTCCTATGCATGATATAGGAAAAATTGCCATTCCTGATTCCATATTGCAAAAACCCGGAAAATTAACATATGAAGAATTTGAAATCATGAAGACACATACGCAGAGAGGCGGAAAAATAATACAAGATACATTTGGACATCTTGAGGATGATATTTATGAGCGTATAGCTTACGAGGTTGCAACTCATCATCACGAAAAATGGAACGGAAAAGGTTACCCTGACGGATTGGCTGGCAGTGAAATCCCATTGTGTGCCCGGATAATGGCAATTGCCGATGTGTTTGATGCGGTATCTGCAAAGCGCTGTTACCGGGATGCATTGCCGTTAGATGAATGCTTTCATATCATAGAAGAAGGCAGCGGACAAGACTTTGATCCGGTTATAACAGACGTTTTTTTGGATATTCGAGAAAAAATTGAGAGAGACATTCTGAAAAACGAGACGAAACACGCTTCGTGAGTTCCGCTCGTTGTTTCGCGTATTAACAGGAAAACGGTGCAGCCCCTTCTCGGAGTTGCACCGTATTCCTGCATAATATCTTCTTTTTCCGGCGACACCTGAATGGTATCGCCTTTTTTCCGCGTCTGAACGGAATCGAACCGCCGCACATGCCTCCGGAGGGCATCGCTCTATCCCCTGAGCTACAGACGCATAATAATGAGGTTCCGGCAAGCATACATCGGAACGCAATAATTATGCTAACACAAAACACAATAAAAGTAAAGGACTTTTTTGCCCTTACGCTTTTTCTGCTTTTTCGCTTTTTTTGCCCCCGGTCAGGCGATGTCCGGTCAGGCAACCGGAAAAGAATAGATTGAAACAAACGAACATATCAATCGCTTAACAAACAAAGATTACTCTTGACATTTATTAGGTACCTATCTATAATTAGTTAGGTACCTATTTTTTGAAGGCAACCCAATTTAAGATAAAACGGAGGAGCTTATCATGAAAGACGAAGAAATCGTCCAGTTATTTTTTGATGTCAGCAGATTGAACCATCAATTTTCCCAAACACAGCCCCGCAGCATGAGTCCGTTCCGCGGACAGTACCGCTGCCTGTATATATTAAAACAATCAGGAACAATCACACAAAAAGAGTTAGCCGAAATACTTTCCATTCGTCCTGCTTCAGTCAGTGAGATTTTACTACGGATGGAACAAAAAGGATGGGTCAGGCGAACTGCCTCCGGCAAAGACAAACGAATCAGTCTGATTTCCCTCACTGAAGAGGGACAGCGCCAGGCGGAAATCATTTGTGCAGACCGCGCCAGATATCACAGTAATATGCTGTCCGAATTAACCGAAAGCGACAAGGAACATTTTGCCATTGCCCTGCAAAAAATCAAAGCATACTATATTTCTATGATGGAGGATAAAAAACAATGAGTACTGCCAAAACATTAACAGACAAAAAAAGAACGATGATATTTCTCAATATTGTCGTTACTTGTATTGCCTCATCCATGCTTTCCACTGCTTTGACGACAGCACTCCCGGCCATTCTCAATGATTTCCAAATCAGCGTTACAACCGGACAGTGGCTCACAAGTGGATTTTCCCTCGCTGCCGGAATCGTGATGCCTCTGACTGCCTTTTTGATTACAAGATTCCCCACTCGCAGGCTCTATTTATCCGGGTTATCCCTCTTTATTCTGGGATTGGTATTGTGCGTCACCGCCCCCAATTTTCCTCTTTTGATGGTCGCCAGAATTCTTCAAGCGGGTGGAAACGGAATTCTGACTGCGATGAGTCAGGTGATCATTTTATCCATCTATCCACCGGAAAAACGGGGAACTGCCATGGGGTGGTATGGGCTCTCTGTCAGCGCCGCACCCATTATTGCACCGGTTTTAGCCGGGATGATTGTGGATGTACTGGGCTGGCGCGCTATCTTTTACCTTACCATTGGCATTACACTCATCGCCTTACTTCAGGCATGGTTCATTTTTGACGATGTACTGGAAACCACGAAGCAAACTTTCGATGTAGTATCTTTCATCATCAGTATATTTGCCTTCGGAGGAATCACTTTAGGTGTAGGCAATCTGGGAAGTTATAACCTTGTCAGTCCACAAGTACTCCTCACGCTCCTTATCGGTTGTATTGCCGCAATATTTTTTGTCCGCAGGCAATTACATCTGGAGCATCCTTTTCTGGAGTTGAGAGTATTGAAAAGCAAAAATTATATGCTCAGTGTAATCGGAAGTATCCTGCTTTATTTTGTCATGATGGGTTCTTCCATGATTATGCCCTTATATGTCCAGACCATTATGGGCTACTCCGCAACTTTTTCCGGACTGGTCTCAGCACCCGGTTCAGTCGCTGTCGCACTCATCAGTCCGCTTGCCGGAAAACTATATGATAAAATCGGGATGAAACTATTGTTTATCGGAGGATCTATTTTCCTGTGTATCAGCAACATCAGCCTCTTCTTTATCACGATGGATTCGTCTGTCTGGGTGGCAGGTATTTTGAATGTTGTCCGCTGTGCCGCCATCGGCTGCCTGATGATGCCACTGGTAACATGGGGAACCAGTTTTGTCAAAACGGAGTTTACCGCACACGCCACGGCATTGCTGACCTCCCTGCGGACGATTTCAGGTGCCATCGGAACAGCGGTATTTGTAGGTATTATGAACTTTGTCGCAACCTATTCTGCAGAAACTTTGGGGGCAAATGCTCCGATACATGGACTGAATGTCACCTTTCTTTGCATGGGACTGGTTTCTGTCCTTCTGTTATTGATTGGAATATTCGGAATAAAATCCAAAAAACATACCCCATAATCCTTTGGTTTGGCACCAGAAGTAATTTTACATACCTGTTGCCCGGCAGAGCATATTGATATCCGGCGGATGTTACCCCCGCCGGATTCTTTTTTTGCGTTTCTTCCTTTCCTAAGATAGCATTGGAGCTTTCTTTTTTCTCCACCGGAAAAGTACAATACCAAAGCCAATCAACGCAAATGCAGCCGTGAGCATAAAATACAACCCGGTCTGGCTGTCGCCGGTCATCGGCATACTAAATGTCACAGAGTTTCCGATTGTGCAGGTCATATCATAGAAACAGTATTTCCCTGACACTTTATCATACACTGCCTTATTGATATCCGCTCCGGTTGTCTCAATCTCTTCCGCTGTCAGTTCCGTCGGCAGGGTGATTTCGATATTGTCCTTAAGAAGGGTATTCCCGTCCACGGTTGAAACTTCAGTTACTACATAATGCTGCGGAATCAGGTCGCTCCAGATGATTTCTCCGTTGCTGTCTGTCGTTGCCGTCTGTTCTGTCCCGTCTTCCACACCGACCAGCCTGAACGTCACACCTGCAAGCGGCCTGTTCGTATCTGCCGCCAGCTTTATGATCTTGATGCTGCCGTTCTCGGTTCTGTCATATACATTGACGGCAAGATTTTCTACGGAGATAGTACCTCGCATGACATGATCCCCGTCATAAATCTGTGTTGCACTGCCATTTGAGGGCTGCATAATGATTGCTTTCAGCCCGAGATTCACATCCGTTCTCCCACCTGGGTTTTCTATGAAATTCATCGTGCCTTCCAGCCGATAGTACTTCGGCGCAGATACCTCTTTCAAGCAATAAGTTCCAAGCGGATAAATAATCTTTGTATCTCCCGAAACTCTATACAACGCATCGGACTTCAGCACTGTCCCGTCATGAAGCGTCGTGTTGGATACAAAATAAGATTCATTTGCACAGTTCAAAATTCCTTTATCATTTGTTCTAAAATACCATTTTCTGAACGGTGTTCCATCCGTTTTGCCGTCTATATTCGTATAATAAGTCAGTTCAAAAACGGCTCCTTCCAACGATGTGATACCTTTTGCTTTTGGCTGTTTTGTGTCATAATCCATCTTCTGAAGTGTCAGGCTGAACGGGTCATCCGTCGGCATTTCCTTACAGCTGACTTTCGCCGTCGTTCCGGCAGTGACCGTCACAGTATGGATGCCATTTCCGGCTCCATCCAATGAACCATCGCAGAGCAGATAGCCCTTAGATGCCGTAGTCTCTTTGACATAGTACGTTCCTGCCGCAATATCCACAGTCGGCGTATTTCCATTCTCATCCGTTGTCAGAGTCGTAACCGCTTTCGTGCAGGCCGAGTCGCTGTACACCGTATATACCGCCCCTTTCAAAGAATAGCAGGAATTACCGTCCGCCAGCGATGGATTCGCCGAAGTCTTGCTCAGCGTAAGCTTTCCATTTGCCAGAGGCTCCTTACAGGTAAATGTTGCGGTCTGGCCCGGGCTGACTGTCACAGTATGGACACCCTTGTTGGAACCGTCGGTACCGTCACACAGCTTGTAGCCCTTGGATGCCGTAGTCTCCTTGACATAGTATGTCCCTGCCGCAACTCCCGCACTTGTCGCATTTCCGCTTGCATCCGTCGTCATCGTTGTTACGCGTTTCGTGCAGGCTGCATCGCTGTAAATGCTGTACACTGCACCCTGCAGGGAATAATTTGCATTCCCGTCCGTTATCGCCGCATTGGCAGACCTCTTTTGCACCTTCACCTTTGCAAGCTGCGGGACTTCCTTTACATTCAGCACATACGGAGCCGCAGAGGTGTGATTCACTGTCACATTGACCGTGTAGACCGTACTGTCCAGTTGATATCCCGGTGATGCAGTTGCCTCCTTCACATAGTACGTCCCCGGCGGCAGTTCCATTTTGCCGCAGTTTCCGCCGGCATCCGTAAAGAACACGTTTGCCAGAAATCCTTCTACTGCCGCCTGCGTGCAGGCTGCATCCTTATACACACCGTATGCCGCACCCTCCAGACTATAATTGCTGTTACCACTGGTAACGGATGTATTGGATGAGGTCTTCTTCAGTGTTAAATATCCCGGTGTCTGACTCATCTTTATAACCGTGATTGCCTTGCAGTATGTCTTCGCAGTAATATCACTGATCTGGTTTGTCGCACCGATGCCGGAATTATAAACACTACTTCTGATAGAATGCCACCATTTTCCGTCTCCGACATAGATTCCCGTATGGTGATGGTCAGAGCTTGCCGTAGAAAGCCCATCGCCCACATTGATTGCATATCCATTTCCGTCATAATACCCTACCGCCGGGCTGCCGCTGTTTGCGTCCCAGCACCAGATAATATCTCCCGGCTGTAAATACCCGTCATTTGTGATATCAGTCAGCATTCCCACTACAGACCAGAAATCGGTATTCCCATACTTTGTAAAATAGGTCCGGTATTCGTAGTTGTTGTTTCTAAGGAACGTGCTCCAGTTGCCTGCACCAATGCCGCCCCATGCGGGGATTCCGTTGTATGCCGTATTATAATCGCAGCCCCATGTCTGGGTGCATGCCCGCCAGAGTGCATGCCATACAAACCCGGTACAGTTCAGCGAGGAAACACCAGCATAGTCATCGTAACCGTAGGTCATGTTTGTCGGTGTATCCCCATTCGGCTGCCGGTTGTCAGAGCCACCGTTCCTACTGCTGACAGAGTACGCGGTATTGAGATAATAATTGTCATTTCTATGAGAATTGAGCCAATTCATGACATTCTTTTCTGTCACCCCGAACCTGCCGCCAATGTATCCATAACCGCCGTTATATGTGCACGTCGTAGAATTTGCCAGATACTTAAACTCCGTCATAACGCCATACATCTCGACATCATAAGCAAACTCCACCTCGATGGATGCCTTTCCGGAATCAGGCATAACAAATGTATATCCTTCTTCCGTCTCTTCGACACAAATCTCTACTCCCGTCTCGCCGTCATAAACTGCAATCCAGTTCATCTTGCAGCCGTCGTCAGGTTGTACAGAAACCGCGACCGTTTCCCCCGCCGTCTTTCCTTCTGCGTCGGTCGTGACGGTTCCGGGCATCCCGATATAAGTGATATCAACATTTCCTTCAAAACAGGTGACGTTCGGCACTACATATAACGCAGTCTCCGGCATTTCAAACGAGAACAGGTTGTCCTCACTCTCCACTCTGGACAAGGTCTTTCCACTGCCTGCATCCATCAAGGTGATGGAACGCACCACATAAGGTTCCTCCACAGAAACTATCAGATCCACTCTATCGCCATTCCGGAATTCCATCTCCAACTCGTCACTGTCTGCAAATGCCAGCGCTGCCTGCACGGATTCGCCAAGCATGACCCAATGGGATGTCTCCTGCTCTGTTTCCTGCCCCGTTTCAGCTGCAGCCCCTTCGCCGCCCGGCAGCTTATTTGCATATTCCTCGGCCAGTTCTTTCAAGTCTGCCCGTTTTTCGGCATCCGGTTCCTCGATAATGCTTATCATGGACACAGCCGCCGGTGATGCAAAGACAGCCATCCCCCCTGTTTCCGGGTCATAAACATAAGCATCTGCCGATAATGGAATCCCATTCATTGTAACAGCAATCTGCTCTGTATCAAGCCCCGGCTCTGAAAAAGCAATCACGCTTGTCAAACCCATATCCATCCGGCGAAACTCTGATAATGAAAGCTGCCCGTCTTTGACCACCGCCAAAGCCACGGACTTTGAAAGTTTTTCCTGCGGCACTTCATACGCCAGTTCCGCACAGATACCGCTCTGGTAATCTTTTGCCGGAATATAGAGTATCCCGGTGTCTTCGTCGAGCAGATACCCTTCCACTTCGTTTCCTGCAGAATCCTTCAAAGAAAGGGTAACTGCCGATATCTCCGTATCATTGTGCATACTGTCCACATATGCCGTGTAATAGCTGTCGTTCTCGTCCAGACAATACACACCTGCGGCTCCCGCTATCCTATCACAACCCGCGAAAGAAATCCCCAGCTGCAGGACATCAATAAGCTTTGCGTTATCCGCATCCTCAGACACATACTTTTTATCGGCACATGACTTGATATACTCATCATACAAGGCTGCTATATCGCCCTGCGCAGCATTTTCAGTCTGTGCATCCGGTGTGGATGCAGATACCGACAGGAATGCCGCTGTACTGCCCCCGACAAGCAGGGACGCGGTCAGAACAACCGCCGCAATTCTATGAAATATATGCTTTTTGCGCATTTTGTCATTCTCCTCTCTGTCAGGGATTTCCGGATTCTTGCTCCGGAAGTCCTGACGAATCAATCATTTAACTGGATTTTGTGCGCCATCGCCATAACCGTGCGGCCATCATAATTGCCATCAGCATCAGCAGAACCGCGCAGCCTCGCCGAAGAAGATATTCCATGCGGATATCCTCTGTTGAAGATTTATACAGCTTTCCGTTTGATGCCTCAATCGCTCCGTTTTGTCCGGCACTTCCCGCCCCGTCCGCTCCGGATACAGTCACTTCCTCATCCGCGCTTTCATCCCGCTCACAGTACACCACGTAGCGCATTTTATCGATGGTATTGGCTGCGTATGGGTGGCAGGTCATCAATGTGACCATGTCGCGCCCTTTTTGTATTTTTACCGCATCGATATCGTAGGGCTGAATGATGTCAATGAAACACACCCGGTACGTCAAAATCTCCCACGGATTTCTGATGCGCACAACATCTCCGACCTTAAGCTGTTCAATCTCACGAAAATACGGAGAACCATAGTATCCCCGGTGACCGGCGATGACACAGTTGGTGTCCTCCCCGCCAATCGGCAGGGAAGTCTGCCCCATGACGGCAGCACCTTTTATCAGATTCCTTTCGGACGCTCCCAGATAGAGGGCAAGCATTGTGTCCATCGCCGGAATATCAACATAACCAAACACCCCATCCTCGGATGACGCCAACTCCGGCGGAGACTGTTCACAGCTCCATGCATCTTTCAAACCTGACTGTCCTTCTTCACAGATGCTCCGGTTATATGTCAGGCATTCCTGATAGAGTGTGTCTTCTTCCTTGATCATACTTGCTACAGTTTTTTCCTCCTTGTTTTTCGTGTACTGAATTTCAGTACGTTCCTCAAACTCCTGAATCATGTTTTCTGTCTGCCTCTCCAGCAGCCATGTGCTGATATCGGGATAAAAACAGATTCCGATACCGGACAGGAACAAGATAATTCCAATCAGATTTCTAAACTTTTCCATCCTGCCCTGTCCTTTTTATTGTTATTGTCCTTTTTCTCATTCTTTTTCTGATCCTTCTCATTTTTCTTTTCCTTCTGATCTTTCTTATCCTTACCGATAGTGCCCACATTTTCATACATGCATAAAGTACAAGCACCAGAAGCAGTCCGGCAAGAACAGCCCGTTTGTATGACCGCATCCACTGCGACTGATTCCCGGCATCACTCTCCGCGGCTGACTCCGCCTCCTTTTGTACTTCTTCTGAATATTCTGTGCGCTCTCCCGTCACCAACAAACGGTGTGTGTTTACACCATACGGAGTGCACGTAAGCAGCGTCACAATATCCCGTCCTTTCTGGATGGAAAGGGGTTCTGTCTCCTCCGGCAGAACGACCTGTATACTGCACACGCTGTAAGCCAGCGTCCGGTCAAGCACATGGAGAAAGAATATATCGCCTTCTTTCAATTCCGTCAAATCCGTAAACATTTTTGCCGTGCTAAGCCCGGTATGAGCGGAGATGACCGCATGTGCGCTCTCCCCTCCAATTGGAAAGGATGAGCCTTCCAGATGTCCCGCACCTTTTTTCAGCACTGTTTCCGATGTCCCGTGATAAACCGGAAGGCACACGTCGATTTTCGGTATATCAACAGAGCACATAACTTGCGTACCATCAATGGAAAGCACCGATTCATATGCAATATCCCTGCCGTTTTCATCCGTAAAGGTAAATGGGTCCGTCAAGACCACCTTCGTCTTGGCAAGCCGCTCATTATACTGTGAGGCATTTTCCCACATACGCTCTGTATCCGCTCTATCCAGCCCGCAGGCTTTTTCCTCATATGCATCCACCGTGGAATCTACACTGCGCTCATGCAGCCAGTTACCAATCCATGGATATGCCATCAGACACAGCCCGGCGCATATAGTCAACAGGGGAAGGATGCACCGCCCCATCTCTCTGAAATGTTTCCCCATGCTAAATCAAATGAGACTTGCGTGCTGATTTTTTGGCACTATGGTTTCCTTTCTTTCTGCAGATGATATAAAATCCTGACGCAGCAACCAGCACGCCGATAATGGTCACCGCATAAAGCCCGTTTCCACCAGTCAGTGGAAGAAGGAAGTTCTTATTATTCTGCACTTTTATCACGACAGTCGCATTGGCAGAATCATATTCGTCTGTAATGTTTCCTTTGGTATAAGTATGTACCCGCAATGTTGATGTTACATTATCCACAGATGCAGATGCCGGCTGCACAGTTCCTACAAACATATCCGTCTTTCCGATAGTACGTCCGTTTGCCAGTTCAACGGCCGGTCTTGCTGCATCTGTACCCGTCAGCGCATCCCTGCCTGCCGTCACCAGTTCGCCGTTCTCGTTATAAATTCCGCCGTGGTAGTATGCCACGATTGCCGCGATATCGTCTGCAGTCATTCCTGTAACTCCGGCAACGGATGCAATGACTTCACGGTCTGTTGAAGTGATGTCGATCACGATCTGTTCTTTCAGCAGGGTATATCCGTCATCGGTAGCAATTTCGCTTAACTGGTACTTGTCCGCCTCGAGACCATTTATTTGCAGCGAACCATCTGCAGCATTCGGAACAAATGTAGTGCCCTTTACCTCATCTGTTGTCTTTCCGGTTACATAGTACACTCCGTCAGAGTCCTTTCTGGCCACAACATAATACGCATCCGTGCTGTTGTAGAGTTTAAACTGTACGTTTGCAAACTCGCCCTGATTGTCAGAGAACGTCTTTGTCAGGTCAATGCTGTAGCAATATACATAATTGCGATCTTCCAGTATATTGTAATAGCCATCGGATGTACGGCTCCAGGTAAGGATGACATTATTCTCATTTCCATCATCGCCGAGTACTACAGTGTCATCTGAATTAACTGTCGCGGTATAGTATACCACCATGTAATAGTCAGACAATCCGTTCAGGTCTGCAATCGCCTCAGGGGTGTTGCTGTTGCCGTTCGTGCCGTTTACTATTTCCAGTCCTGCCTCGGTCAGGCTGACAGTCAGCTTTGTGGAACCATCTGTTCTGTCAGTTCCGGTACCCGGGTCGGTTACGGTCACTGCCGCATAATTCTGTGCATATTTCCCATCGGAGAGGTCCCAGATCAGGTCTGCATTTGCCGTGTTGTTCGCATTTGCATCCGCCGCTGTATGGTAGATTGCAATTTTCACGTCACGGTTGTAAGTAATACCTTCCGACAGAATGTCCGTAAAGGTGTACTCACTTAAGAATGTCGCCTTGGAAGTGATGTGCGGCAGCTTGGATACCAGAATGTAGTCCAGCACATCACCCTCGGATGCGGTTGTCGTATCCCGGTATTCATAATCCGTACTGTATCCTGCGCCGTTTTTTCCGGCTGTCGTGCCATCCACAGTATAACCGCCGCGGTTTGCAATGTATGCTGCATCGTCTGCATCTGCTGTATTTTCCGCATTCGTGTCATCGTTGTAAACTACCAGTGAATCAGAATCATTCAGGGATACATAATCACTGCCGGAATCTACAGTGCCATTCTTGTCCGCTGCGAGTGTATTGCTGTAAGCATTTCTCACGCTCTTGTCCAGTGTCGGGTTACCGGTCTGGTTCTTTGGATAGCATACCATGTCGTACAGCCACTGATCACCACTCATGTTCGTGAACGGGAGAGATACGAACCACGGGTTTACCGTGTCTGTAACCTGCTCCGGAACTTCTGTTTCCACTACCAGATAAAGGCCAAGTTCCAGTCCTTCGACGTGGGCATACCCATTCTCATCTGTCTTCGGCATGTTCTTGACGATGCTGCGGGTATTCTGGTCCGTTGTGGAATCCATGGTACCGTAATCGTAGAAATAGCTCTCCAGAGCATCCTTTGCCAGTACATCATCTGCCGCCAGAATTGCTGCAAGGGCATCACTTAACTGCTGGCTGGTATAATGGTACACGCCGGCTGCACTGCAGGGGAATGCCTCTCCTGCGCCATCCATGACAACTGCCTCAGACGCTGTAAGATGCAGGATCGTTGCCAGATCGGTCGGAATCTCGTAAACGACCTCCACGAAAGATTCCGGTGCACCGGTCATACTGTGAGTCTCAATATTTCCCACACGCAGGTAAGAAAACTGCACCCCTTTCATACCATAGCCTGCCAGCGCATCCTGCACTCTGGTATCCGTCTCACCGGTCGCCTCATATGTTCCTTCCTGATAATCTCCTGCCGCCTCTGCCGCCGTGATATCATATTTATAAATGCTAAGTGAACCCGTCTTTGACATATCGATGATATCCGCGTTAATCAAATCATTCCTCGTGGCAGTATTGTTTGCCGGGTCTGTTGATGTCGCCGCAAGAGTCGTCACGGCGGGAAAGGCTACCATCACAGCCGCCATCATGGCAGCACCTATTCTTTTTATTATCTCTTTCTGTTTTATCATTTCTTTCTTTTTCATCAATCAATTTGTGGGAAGTCCGACCGGGCCTCCCTTCTCCTTTCTCGTATACTAAAGGCTCCAAAACTCGAACCAATTTGATATATTTCCTATTTTGATAAAGCAAGTTTTCCGGTTTTACGCTCATAGAAATAAGCATGGTTACTGAGGACTTCCTCTGCAGCCACCTGCGTCTCGTTAATTTCTGTCACCATTGCCTCCATCTCACCTTGTTCCATACTGTATGATTCAGGTACAACGATCACCTCATGAACACTACTCGGAAGCACATAGAAATCTTCTCCGATTACATCCCCCACCATCTCCAGTACGTGTGGATATAAGATGCACGCAGCCCCAAAGCTGCGCAAATGATTTGACAGCACATACATAAAGTCCTGTTCTTCCTCCACCGGAATCTGCTGTTCTTCCTCCACCGAAATCTTCTGCTCGCCCAACACCTGGTTCTCTTCTTTTTCTTTCAGAAGATTTTGCCTTTTCTTCTGTCCGGAAGGATGCATGATTTCTTCCACCGTCTGTTTCACCGTATATAGTTCCGCAGGGAGCAAACGAATCATATTTTCCCCTGCGGCCTCATAAATATCGGTCTTTCCCACATTCCACATCCGCAGATGCTCATTTTTGATGAGCATTGTCGCTGTTCCTCTATCCCTGACATTCAACAAGACATAAAATACGATACTCAGATCCAGAAACGGCAGATTAGGAAGTTCCCGCAGCTGTTTCTCGTTTTGCTTTGTATTAATCAGTTTAAATACGATTTTTTCGCGTATCTGTTCAAAATGCTCCAGCATATAAACTCCTGTCGGAGTCTCCGATTCCGCATCCTGATAGCACTCCAGAATGTCATCTATGACCTGTCTCTTATACACATCTGACGCTGCCGACGATACTCCTTGTGT
>CALZPS010000020.1 GCA_945827765.1 uncultured Lachnospiraceae bacterium
GGTAAATCCTGCCTCCACCATGGCAAATCCGGCCTGCATCCAAACCACCAATGCTGCACCGATCAAAAACCAGACACCGAATACCTCTCCACTTATGGCACTCAAAATCTCTTCTGTCATTTTTCTTCCTCCTTCAACAAAAAACATTTTAGAAGCTTCAAAACAAAAAAGGAGGCATGGATCTTGTATTCATCTTAAGCTCCATCGCCTCATCTTATGTTTGCTCCTTCTATATGTAAAAAAGAAAAAGCGCTACGGATAATCTTCATCTCCATAGCGCCCTTGCTTTATGCATTGTATCTTAGCACCTGATTTTTTAAATGTCAACCGGCAATTTATATTTTTTTTAGAATTTTGGCGTTTTTGTAATATCTCACAAAGACTGGGGGAATATCACCATTTTTTTCTCTGTTTTTCAATACAGTTAGATTATCAGGAGATCCTGCACACTATACAAGAATATAGATTATTCAGCCAAACGAACCCACTTTGCTGCTTTCACCCATTATCGTGACAAGTCCATATACCACTTTGTTCGGAGCTAAACTTACGACACTGGTACACAGCACCTCCAAATATCTGCTCCCGGACTTATACTACAAATGAAATTCTGCAAATAATATTTCCTGATATTCCACATTTTGAGCTGCCTTAATCATATCCTCAGTACGACCTTGTAAAGCAAGCAGTTGATTAAGCGCATTTACGCGATTTTGACCAATCTCTTCGCCACGTTTTAAACCGATTTCTTCGCCACGTTTTAAACCGATTTCCTCGCCACGTTTTAAACCGATTTCCTCGCCACATTTTAATCCGATTTTCTCACCACGTTTATAGCCGTGTTCCAACCCTCGCTTTTCTGCACTGCTCATTTGCGTATTATAATCCCGTAACGCTTTCTCCCGCGCCTCATATTCTAATCGTTTTTTATCGTCTGCACTCAGTTTCAAAAGGGTCTGATATGCCTCGTCCAGAAATTCATCACTTTTTGCCATATCTTCAAACTCCTCTCTGCTTTTCCCGTTAAAAAACTGTATCCACCCGATAAGTTGATCTCTGCTTGTTAAATCCTTTGGAAGTTTTGGGAGTTCTAAAATCTTAAGTTCAAATAAATCACTATAAAACTCACCGGTTTCCGCATCTCGTAGATTAACGGTATGACAACATCGACTGTCATCCGGAATATGGATAAAATTCAAAACACTGACATGCACACATTTTTTCAGATTGTCGTATGTTTCTCCCTCTTTTATCTGCCCGGAATACATCTTACTTAAATAGAATAAAATCCGTTTCTCCCAATATTCAAAATATGCTACCTGCATTTCCATGTCAATCTGGGTCCCGTCTTTCATAGTGACACCGACATCCAAAATTCCCATTTTATCATCTTTGGATTCTTTTTCCAATATTGTCGGTCTCAACACAGTATCTTCCACTTCCTCCGGCGGAAGATTTAGTAATGCTGCAATAAATCCTTTCCTTACCTTCGGATTTTTCATCAATTCTTTAAAGCAGAAATCTACCGTAGGTAACATGATAAAGTTATCATTGTTTTCTGTCATAAAGTCTCCTTTCTTTCCGGAATATAACAGAAGCGTCGAGAGAAGAACTTTATAGACTTAATTAGTATAACATGTTCCGGCAAATTAAAAAAGTCTATTTTACACTTGGTTTTCCCCTATTTTTCTTTCACAACCGTTTTTGTTATTTCTCCACTGTCGTTGTTCTTATTTTTCGTTTTTTGTTTCTTTTTCGGGGGTTTTTTGAATCCTCGCGAATCGCCTGATGCCCTCTCGGGCTGCCATAATCTATGTGGCATGATATGCTTGTCTGAACGTCCCTATTCAGCAAGCGTAGAGTTTTTAATAGATGCGCATCCAATTTTCAAAGATAAGTTGCCTCTCTTCTGAGAAGTGATTATAATTATAGACTGATAATCCTAAAAAAACAACTTGGCATATTGCACAAACTTTCAAAAGAACAAATTATCTGTTCAATTATGGTATAATGTGAATACTTGGCGAGGTACTTTCGAGCCCGGTGAGATTATATACCTGTGCCTGAATATCATGAGTTGCCCGACAAATGAGCAGAAAGGAGCCTTACATGTACCATCATCCGTTTACATACCAAATCATATATTCCAACCGCAAAACTCTGGCAATCCATGTAACTGCGCAAGGGGAAGTAGTGGTACGCGCTCCCCTGCGTATGACTCGCAACGACATTGAACGTTTCCTGACTGAAAAAGAATCCTGGATTTTAAAACATCTTCAAAATGCTGCCAAGTCACCGATGCAGGCTCCCGCACCTCTTGCCGATGATGTACGCCGGCACTATATTCGGATTGCACGGGATATCTTTACGCAGAAAACGGCTTATTATGCCGCCTTGATGGGGGTCAGCTACGGACGTATTTCTATTCGCGAGCAAAAGACCCGCTGGGGGAGCTGCAGCAGCGAGGGGAATCTGAATTTTAACTGGAGACTTATTTTCGCCCCGGAAGAAGTGCTGGATTATGTTGTCGTGCATGAATTGGCACACAGGCTAGAAATGAACCACTCCAAAACATTTTATAGTATTGTGGCAGGAATACTTCCCGATTATAAAAAGCCCCAAAAATGGCTGAAAGAAAACGGTAATAAATTATGGCAGCAAGGATAATTTTCGCTTTGCTCCACCCCTCTGGGCAGAGCACCTCGAAAATCTTCGGTTTCCTCGTCTTCGTTCCACTTCGGTCCGTGCTAAACGGACATCCCCCGGATGTCCAGCACCGCTTCGCTCGCCAAATCAGCCCGGAAGCGAATGCTCATGCAAGCATGGCATTCGTTTCCTTAATTCGGGCAGAGCACCTCGAAAACCTTCGGTTTTCTCGGTCGCTTCGCTCGCCAAATCAGCCCGGAAACGAATGCTCATGCAAGCATGGCATTCGTTTCCGGGCTGACTTGGCTCTGCCCTTATCGCATATATCGAACTTCGAATGTTTCTATTGTGATTGCTTTGTTGAACAGGGTGCCTTGTACATAGTCGCAGCCGAGTTCTTTCAGCATATTCAACTGGTCTTGTGTCTCGACTCCGGCAGCATAGACTACCGCTCCCAGACGGCGGCAGATATCGATGACTGCCTTCGCCACAATCTGGCTGCGCCCATTGCTGACTATGCTGTTGACAATGCCCCTGTCCAGTTTGAGTGCATCAAATTCCATAACGGACAGTATTGCAAAACTGGAATCTTTTGCCCCAAAGTGATCTAAAAGCACTCGCACATTTGCTTTACGGATTTTGTTGCTGGTCTCCGCCAACATTTCCTGATTCATCTCAATTCTTGATTCTGACACTTCAACTTGCAGGTATTCACAGGAGACATGGTATTTTTCCACCAGACTCAGTATCTTATCGCCGACATTTTCCTGACGCAGGGTTGCTCCCGCAAAGTTCACCGATATCGGAATCATCGGCAAATCCTGAATCTCCCATTTCCTAAGTGTCTTACATACTTCCTCAAAGACATATAAATCCAGATAATGTGACAGCCGGGTCTCTTCCAGCATTGTGAGATATCTCTCCGGGTTCATTATTCCCAAATCCTTGTGATGATAGCGGACAACCGCCTCTGCACCGACCACATCCTCCGTCACCGCATCCATGACCGGAACCAGACAGACGATAAACCGCCCATTCTCAATATCTGCCAGCAGATCTTCTTTGATGATCGGCTCATGATGTCCTTTTTTCAAATGTTTATAGTATTTGACCTTTTCATCGCGCATCATATTTTCCGCACGGTTTGTCAGACTTCCGGCATCAATATCAATCTTTTCCCACGCATATCCGAACGTCACCAACCCCAGACTGATATTTTCCAATTTGTTGCGTGCCCCCCGGACTCCTGTCATAAACTGCTCATAAGAGACATTTTCCGCGAGCACAAGATACTCATCTCCGGTCAGACGAAATACCAAAGCCCCGCGGAAATACTCTTCAAGCACTTCTCCGACCCGGATAACCACCTCATCCCCGTACTCTCTGCCAAATTCTTTGTTAAAGTCTTTCAATCCATTGATATCCACTGAAAGTGCCCCCAATGATTTCAGCTTTTTCTGATTTGCTTCTTCCAGATAATTCACAAAACTATTCCGGTTCAAAAGCCCTGTCAGATTGTCATGATAGCATAAATACTCCTGCTGTTTCTGCATTTTCTGGAAAGCAATCATTTCGGTAACATATGGCAGTAACGTACGCAAAAGCGACAAATCACATCCTCCGCGGTGTACCCCTACCGCAGCCAGAATAGCTATGTGATCATCTTCCAATGGCAGGCTGACACTATAACTGTCCGCAGTCGTATCCGTTATTTCCTGTTTCGCCCACTTTGGCAGCTTGTCCGGGGACAGCATCATCAGCCGGTCACGCTGCCACGGAACACCTTCCTCGCACCATTCATAAACATTGAGAATTTCTTCATCATCTTTTTCTATATAATATGCGTACTCTGAGTCGTAGAAATCTCTTACTGTACTCAATACATCATTCATCATTTCAATGAGTGAGCGTACTTCCTGTGTTTTGCTCATGAATACACCTCCTTCAACTGCTGATACAGATATGCAACCGGCAAACCAACCACATTATAATAATCCCCTTCAATGCGGTCGATATATGTGGCAAACCGCCCCTGTATCCCATATGCTCCTGCTTTATCCATTGCCTCTCCCGACGAAATATACTCCCGGATCTCCCAATCCTCCATTTCATGCACGAACACCTTCGTCTCTTCCGCATGATTTGCTCTCACATAAACGCCTTTATCACTGCACTCCAACAAAGCCACTCCGGTATACACCTCATGAGTACGCCCCTGCAGGCTTTTAATCATCTCAAATGCATCTTCCTGACTTTTAGGCTTTCCCATAATCTGTCCATCCTTCACAACAATTGTGTCTGCTCCTATCACCACACAGATATCCTCTTTCCACGATGCCTGTTTCAATAATAGTTCTGATACATTCTGTGCTTTCATCAATGCTAATTCTTTCACGATATCCGGCGGGAGAATACTATGATAGTGTTCTTCTGCTTCACTTGCCAAAACTTCAAACTTGACTCCCATCAACTGCAGCAGCTCCCGCCTTCTGGGAGATGCAGAGCCCAATATAATGCGTTTCATATTTCCTCCATCCCAAACTAATTGTTTACCCCATGATGAACAACATAGCTATTGCGGTCAATCGCCTTAAACATATATCCCTGATTCTGAAAATATTCAATGACCGCCGGAAGCCCTTCTACAGTTGTATCTTTTGTTCCGGAATCATGACATAAGAGCATAATTTTATTCAGATTGCATGATGTCGAATTCTGAATAATTTCCTCTGTTGTGCACACGCCGCCGTCACCACTTGCAGCATTCCAGTCGTAGTACTGATATCCCTGTTCCTGCACCATGGATACCAGCTGTGTCATAATCCCTTGTGCATAGTCTGCCGAAATCGTGTTGGAAGTGCCTCCCGGAAACCGGATAAAGCAGGGAATATAACCAATCTGTTCCTTTGCCACTTCTCCGATCGCTTTCAAATCCTGAAAATATGCCTCCGTCGAGGAGTACAACTCTGCATAATTATGGGAATATGTATGTAATCCTATGGTATGTCCCTGTTTATATGCTTTCTTGATCATCGGCCTGTATTCCGCCTGTTGGCCCGTAATAAAGAAAGTCGCCTTCACCTGATAGTGCTCCAGTATATCGAGTATCCGTTCTGTATTTCGGGACGGTCCGTCATCAAACGTCAGATATACTACTTTTTCCTCATCTGTCTCAAACGTTCCCGGAATATTTCCCGGCTGCACTGCAAACTCTTGATTTCTGGGGTCTGCCGCATCGGGGACATCTTCCGGTTTATCCGTCCCCTCTCCCGCACTGCCTGGATTCTCCTGTCCCTGCATGGCAGGATGATTTCCCGATGCTGTCACACCTCTTCTGTCGTCTTCTGTGTCCTGTAACAACAAACAGATTCCAAGAAGAATAAATGTCATACAAAATAAAGTTCCCATCGCTAATGACAACTTGTTTTTGCCCCGCCATTTTGAGAAGAACCCGTTTCTTTGTATCTTCTTCCACATATATTTACATTTCCTGAAAAAAGCGTTTTTGTTCGTCCACTTCCGTATCCGTTTTTCCAAAAGTTTTATGATTTGTTTCCATCCATCCTTATTCATTTGTATATCCCCCTTAATAACCAAATCGCCCTGTTTATTTTATGAGCTGCCCGACAATTGAGCCTGACGCCGATTTCTTCGTGTTTCGCACTCCCAAAACCGTCTAAAACATTTGCAATCCGCTCATTTTATGCCTTCGCGCAAATCAATAATCCGCTGGTTGCGGCTCCCCCGAAACTCCAATGACAAATCCTTCTCCGCCTCAATAAACTCCCCATCTACCAACACATCGATGTACGACAGCATTTCCTGCGTCACATCGGTAAACACTTTGCCGCCTTTTATCAAATCCACATCATATAGATATCCCGTATAACACCAAATATCCTTTTTCGGATATGTCTGCCTGATTTCCCTCAGCAAATGTACCAGTTCTACCTGATTTTCCGGTTCAAACGGCTCTCCGCCAAGCAGCGTAAATCCCTGAATATAATCGGGTTTGAGATAATCCAGAATTTCTGCCTGCGTCTCCTTCGTGTATGGCTGACCGAAACGGAAATCCCATGTTTCCGCATTAAAACATCCCTTGCAATGATGACGGCATCCGGACACAAAGAGACTTACCCTTACACCCGGTCCGTCCGCAATATCATAATTTTTTATCGTTGCATAATTCATCTTCATCCCTTCCTTCTATATTACCTGTCGTTATCTCCCATTTCACTTTGCCCGACTACGCGCACACCAAGGGTCGGGCGTCTGCTCTACGGCTGCAGTTTTAAATCCTGCATCAAACCTGTATGCTCCTTGATATCATGAATTACTGCGTTGTTCATTTCCTTTTCCACATGGAAATGGACTCCGTCAAAAAAATATTCCTCCGGATAGTATAACACACTTTCAAAATATTCCTGCCAGTCATTATACAGACCGGCATCCATAAACATCTGTTTCTCCTGCTCCACTTCCTCATGTTTCTCGGGCGTATCCGCTAACGGGTCGTGTATCAGATGCAATGTGACCTGATGCTCCTTACACACCTCCGTCATCTTCTGAAAATACTGCAGCGCCAACGGAGAAATCTGATTGTACGTCCTTTCAAACGGGGCCGACAAGTCTTCCCCCAACACATCCTCATGATAAGTCAGCAACGAATTCAAAATAATCTTCCGGTTCACAAAAGAACGGTCAAACAGATTTGCCATAAACGGAGTCATCAGAAGAGGTCCAAATTTTCCTTCCGCCTCGTCAAGCGTCTCCGGTTCCAATGCTTTCAGTGTCCCCGCCTGCATATGCGGCACAATCACATAACTATATCCACATTTCACATCAATGACCGACTCCCACGATTCCTTACTGTAAAACAAATACACGTCTTTCGCTGCCGGATGAGACTCAACAAACTTTTTCACCAGCACATACTGAGTGGCCATCGTACACGGACGCGTATTTCCCGCCAGAAAAATTTTATCGTTTACTTCTCTGGCATTGGCAAACAGCATATAGCTTACACTGTCTCCGACCAGAATGCTGTGATAGTCATTATCACTCTCTTGTGCAGTCTTTAGCACCTCCGGTGCCACATCCTCCCTGCTGTAATCCTCGCTGCAGGTCAAGAAGGCCAAACATCTGTCCAAGGGTTCACATACCGCACAAAGCCCAAGAATCCCCGCTGTCAGTCCTCCCAGAAGAAGGAGGAAACTGATCATTTTAATCATATATTTTCCCATGCCATCCTCCTGTCAAAACTGAAAATACAAAAATGACGACGCGCTCTGCCCAAATGTCTGCAGTATCGATACCAATATCAGAAACGTAAGTACATAATATACTCCCCAGCGTACCGCCCTCGGCTTTTCGGAAATCCATAACGAGAAATGAACCCCCCGCTCATGCAGAATGTCTACCGCAAGCAGAAGTATCAATGCCACAATTACCAACAAACACTGTGCCGGCACCAGTCCCAGATTCATCACGCTGCCGTCAATCAGGCGACTCCATTCAAACCGCAGTACAATAATTTTAAAAATTTCCAATGACTCACGGAAGGAATTTGCCCGGAAAACAACAAATGTAATGACAATCAGGAAAAATGTAATGACCCGCTGTAACGTTTGATACACAATATGTTCCGGATTGATATGTAATAATTCCCATATTTTCTTTTTGAGCGGGGTCATCATCTCCCCTATCACCTGATATCCGCCGTGAAGTCCGCCCCATATAATGTAATGCCAGCTTGCGCCATGCCACATTCCACTCGCCAGAAAGGTAATCATCACATTCAAATATTTTCTTCCTTTCGAGCAGCGGCTGCCGCCCAGCGGAATATACAGATAATCCCGAAACCATCCCGACAAACTGATATGCCATCTTCTCCAGTGTTCCCGGATACTGCGGGCAAAAAACGGCTGCCGGAAGTTGTCCATCAATGTAACGCCCAGTACTTTTGCAGCGCCGATTGCGATATGGCTGTAGCCGCCAAAATCACAATAAATCTGTATTGCAAACAGTGCCGATGCAAGCACAAGCATACTCCCGCTGTATGCGTTGTAATCACCATATACCGTATCCACCAGAATCGCCAGATTATCCGCAATCACCACCTTTTCCACATAGCCCCAGAGCATAATCTGCAGCCCTTTTGTCACATTCCCGGCATCAAAACGGATGGGGCTCTTAAACTGGCTCAGAAGATTGGTCGAGCGCTCGATTGGTCCCGCCACCAGCTGTGGAAAAAATGATACAAACAATGCATAATCAATAAAATTCTTCTCTGCCTTCAGTCTGCCTCTGTACACATCAAACGTATATCCGACTGCCTGAAAGGTATAAAAAGAAATTCCGACCGGCAGAAGAATGGTAAACGGCAGGCTATCATTTCTCCCAAACAATTGGTTTATATTTTCCAATATCCATTCAAAATATTTAAAAAAGAACAAGATACTGAAATTACTCACCAGACAGAGTGCAAAGGAAAGTTTCCGCCAAATATGATGCCCGCATCTGTCAATTATGATTCCGCACACATAAGTAATCACGGTTGACAGCAGAATCAGCAATCCATATTTCGCATTCCAGCTCATATAAAAATAGTAGCTGGCAATCAGCAGCCAAATATTTTTAAATCTGTCCGGTATGATAAAACAAACCAGTACCACAATCGGAAAATAAATCAAAAATGAAACCGAATTAAAAAGCATTTAACGTAAACCTTTCCTTTCAACCATGCAGCATACCACCACAGCCACCTACATTTACCGACGAATTACAAGCGGCTCTGCATTCTCTGATATCATATCATATTTTCCCACATTAAACAATGAGATTGCTTTTGTTTCTTCTTCCTCATCCTTCCAGTCAAATTCAAATGCCACCTCCGCCGAGGCACCGGGAGCGATATCACCAATCACCGTCTTCTCCTGTCCATAGTAGTTCACGTCATATTCCGTACTGTGCAGACAAAAGGTTTCCCTTCCGTTATTCAGATAGGTATCGCCTTCATTGCGGATTTTGATCACAGCCCTGCAATGTCCGTCTTCCTCCGTCTCGGCGGAAAGTAATTCACACGAAATATCCGCCTTGCTCTGACTGCCGTCACAACTATAATAGAAGAGATATTGATCATGAATTTTCTCCAATGTTCCTTTTTCGTTGAGTACATTCATCAGATTATCGGTCGGCTCATAATCCACCACATGAGAAAACAATACATATATTCCTTTCTGCCCGGAAATATACTCGATATCCTCAGGCGAACCGCCGTCTTTACAAAAAAAGCCATGCCCCAGATATACATTATCCTCAAAGCCACAGACCGATGTCGTATCATAGCCCATTTTATATTGGAAAACCGGAATTGCCGGATAATACACATAAATCAGATCGTCCTGCGTAATATTTTCCTGAATATAGGAAAGGCTTTCGTTTGACTCTTCCCCGGCACGGTATGCAATTCCCTCGTGATAAGTAGCGAAACCGGTTCCGGTCATCAGGAAAACGACAAGTATTGCCGCCAGACAGATTCGCATATATTGCGGTTTCGCAATTCTCCCTGTCAGCCATTTAACCATAAAAGCCGCCAGCAATACCAAAATCGGGATCAAGAACAAAAACATCCGGTCCGACATCGGGAAAAATCCAAAATGAGATGCCACAAGTGTAATTACAATTCCCAATGTCAACGCCCATATATAATCATTCCGAACTACGATAATGTTGAGAAGCACCGCAGCAGCCGCCAGCAGTAGAATCACCTTCCACAGAGGTCCTGCCCCCTGTGTCACAAAGGCAATCAAATGTATCGCCCATTTCAATTCTTTCATACTGCCGACCCAGAACGGGAATTCATAGCCTTCCCAAAACTCGCTCAGGTTTGTCGTGGCAATCGTCGGTTTCAACCAGACAATATACATAATCAGAAAACTTACGCAGATTGTGATTCCCAGAACCATTCCCCGCCAAAAGTTCTGCTTGTCCTTCTTCCACATCGCTTTCAGCACTTCGTATGCAACCACTCCGCCCGAAAAAAATGCGACCGGATTGGAAAACCAAATCAGAATAAAATATACGAGGCAGAGCATCCAGAATTTCATTTTTTCTTCTTTATACCAATAGTAAAACAACAGCACCAGCATTACGCACAATGCATCGCAAATATACGGTTTGAACATATTGGAATATTCCAACAAAAACGCAACATTCGCCAGTCCCGCCGTACACAACATCGGATATTCCAGTTTAACAATCCGTTTCACCACTACATAAAATGCCGCCAGCAGTATGACATAGGCAAAAATCGAAAACAGACGGAATACAAACTCTGAATTACCGAGAAGAGAAATGATGATTTTGATCATCAACAGATACCCTACAGGTGCACTCTGATTCCATTCCAGCGGCGACATACACAATTCAAATAAGGAACGTTTGTTGAGGGAAATTGCCAGCATCGCTTCATCCAGCCACAGAGTCCTCCCCACGAGATTCATCTTAATGCTGCACCAGACACATGCCAATACCGCAAAAAAAGCCAGAATCTCAATTCCGCAGTTCACCTTTTTGCTGTTGATAAACTCTCTGAATTTCCGTCCATCATCCCACAATTTCATTTTCCTTTGTTCCTCTCTTTTTTAATAATTGATACAGACAAATTACCATCACCGGAATGCAGGCAAGAAACAGTTCCCATGCCGCCAGCAAAAAAATGTTTATCTCCGATGAATGAACAAGACAGCTTTTGTCAAGGATATGTGTGCAGAGTATCAAAAAAGAATACTTTCCACACACGCACAAAACCTTTGTTACATACGGCAGATATTGAGCAATCAAATAAGAGATTCCCAGCACCACACTCATCGACAAGGTGGAGACAAGCAAAAATGTCATTCCATTCGGATAAGAACGAACTGCCAGTTCACTGTATCCAAAGCAATACACTGTCACCCCCCATGTGACAAAGGTCACTGCCAGAAGCCATGGTTTTTTCAAAAATGCTGTCACTTGTTCCTGATAACGATGAGAAAAATCTCCCAAAAACAGAAAGAATACCGTTGCCATTGCCACATCCAGACTCCATGGGAGCTTGATTCCCTGATTACCAATTACAACTCCGGCACAGGAAACAATAACCGATAATACTCCCCTGATAAAATAATTTTCCTTCTCCATCTTACAGATCACAGCATATACCAGCCTGGAAGCAACCAACATAGGCAAAAACCAGGCGATTCCGACATAGAAACCATTTCCCTGCCAAGTCTCATCCAATGTATATCCCAGTACTATTTGTTTCAGTATATCCAACACCTGCCCCGGCCGTGCCATATGCAGCATGATATCCCAATAAACACGTACTGTGACAAGAAGAAGTGCATAGGGAAGCACCAGCTTTTGCAGGTTTTTCTTCACATCAAATCTTCGGAAAAAGAATCCGGAGACGAACAAAAAAACCTGCAGCCCCATTGTCACAACAAACCGATGATAAATCAGGTTCGTCTCTCCCAACACATGAAAGACGACGATCATCATCATGGTCATTCCTCTTGCCACATCCAGGTATTCCACTCTTCCGGCGTTTATTTTCTTCTGCTCCATACCTTTTCTCATTTGTTTTTCCGTGCTCATTCTTCTTTCTCCATTCGGTTTCTTATTATTTCAGCTCACAAAAATATACATGGACGATAAGCGAATCGGTATATCCGTCTCCCCATCCGATTGTCTGCTCTCCTTTATCAAGAACATTGTAACCATTTTCCTCAAAAATCTTTACATTTTGTTCCTCTTCCGCCTCGGCCTCGTCTTTATAAAGTTCCAGCAGCCATACCGTCTGATGCTTTTCTTCACAAAAGCTTTCCGCATCTTCTACAATCTTCGTATCAGTCAGCGGGCCCCACTCTGTAAATGCCTGACCATCCATCGCCCCCTCGGGAAGATATCGCTCCTGTTCCGGGAAATAGGCTGCCGCATCGGCCATCAGATAACAATGTGCGCTGTAGATTACATCCTCTTCCACCATCTCTTCCTGCAGCAGATAGAGCATCGTCGTGTTGGAGGCATGATTGCGGTGAGAAAATTCTTTTCCGTAGTTCACTGAAAACAAAAGCAGCCCGCATAACCCCAATGCCACAAATACGCTCTTTTGTTTTATCTGCAGCAGCGCACACACCACGGTAATCCAGAACAACGGCAGCACCACGATAATATATCTGCTGTCTCTTATACACATCTGACGCTGCCGACGATACTCCTTGTGTA
>CALZPS010000021.1 GCA_945827765.1 uncultured Lachnospiraceae bacterium
TCTCACAACCATCACCAAATGAAAGGAATATAAAACCATGACCGAAATCAAAAAATATGCTATTTTTGAAGTTTCATTTACTGCCTCGTACGAGGGCAATCCCTTCAAGGATGTTTCCCTGACAGCAGTATTTCGCCGCAATGCGGATACTGACACGCCATCCGTCACTGTACATGGCTTCTACGACGGAAACAACACCTGGCGTATCCGGTTTATGCCGCAGGAGGAAGGGGAATGGACCTATGTCACCGATTCTTCTCTGGCTGTACTCAACGGACAAACAGGAAGTTTTATCTGTACGGCTGCGGACGCGGCCTGTCACGGTCCGGTACGGGTGAACAATACCTATCATTTTGCACACGCGGACGGCACGCGCCACATTTCCATCGGAACAACCTGCTATGCCTGGGTATACCAGCCATTGGAGCGGCAGGAACAGACATTGGAGACATTAAAGAATTCTCCGTTTAATAAAATCCGCATGTGTGTATTCCCAAAATGGTATGAACACAACTATGACAAAACCCCTATCCTGTTCCCTTACGAAGGCAGCGTGGAAGAAGGGTTTGACTATGAACGTCCGAATGTAGAATTTTTCCGCCTGCTGGAGCAACGTGTGGGACAACTCGCCGAGCATAATATTCAGGCTGACATCATTATTTTCCACCCTTATGAGCGCGCAGAATGGGCGTTCAATTATATGAATGAAGAACAGGATGCGCTTTATATGCGTTATCTCATCGCCAGGCTGAGTGCCTATCATAATGTTTGGTGGAGCATGGCAAATGAGTGGGATATTTTCATTATGAAACCCACCTGTCCAAAATCAAACCTAGCCTACTGGAATACCCTTGGTCGTTTTGTACAGACAAATGACCCTTATGGTCATCTGATTGGTATCCATAACTGTGTGCAGATTTTTGATCACAGTGCAGATTGGATTACTCATGCCAGCATGCAGAGAGTAGATTACTATAAGACTGCCGAGATGACTGACTCCTGGCGCAGCAGCTGGCACAAACCTGTCGTTATTGATGAATGTACCTACGAAGGAGATATTGACCATGCCTGGGGCAATATCACCGGGGAAGAAATGACCCGCCGTTTCTGGGAAGGAACCGTGCGCGGCGGTTATATGGGGCACAGTGAGACCTATTCCTGCCCGGAGGATGTGCTCTGGTGGAGCCACGGCGGCATACTCAAAGGAACCAGCCCGGCGAGGATTGCATTTATGAAAGAACTTCTGGAAGAATATCCGCAGTATGAGATTGAGCTGATCTCTGATTTTGGAGATTCCGTTTGCGGCGGCTGTCCGAAAGAATATTATCTGTATTATTACAGTGGATTCCGCCCGAACAAAGCACATTATAATCTGCCTATCAGCAGAGAATACAAAGCAGAAGTCATCGATACCTGGAATATGACCAGAGAAACTCTCCCGGGAACTTATACCGGAGCCGTTACCATTGACCTCCCTGCCAGACAATATATGCTGGTACGTTTTGTGGCTGTAAAAGACGTGGATTTATCCACAGTAATAATCACCCCTGATTCTACATTTGCTGATGCAGCGGAAATGCCAAACGGATATAAACTGCTGGACATCATCAAAGCCAAGGGCAGCGAACAAAATGAAGGGATAGAAAAACTCATTTACAATATGCCGATTAAAATGCTCCAGCCATACGCCGGAATCAGTGATGAGGCACTGGCTGAAATGCTGGCTATGGTAAATAAAAAAGATTGACTGCCGCATTTTTCTATAGGCATACAGGCAATCTATAATAATTTAGCATGCAGGCAATCTATAAATTCTATATTGACATATCCAATCGATCATGATAGTATACATTGTGAACAGTTCACAATGTATACTATTTTGCAATTCAAAATACACACCAAATAATGAGTTGCCCTACATTGAGCCTGACGTCGTTTTTGTGTTTTGCACTCCTAAAATCGACTAAAACATTTGAAATGAGAGGAGTTTTCATGGAAAATCTCAAAGAGAGCATATTAAAATCATGGATTCGGATGTCTTTGTCCATCCATGACGAGCGGATCGTCTCAAGTTTGTCTTATAATGAATCGCTCATTTTTCATCTTCTGTATGAGCGCCATCAGCAACTCCCCACACAGCCTATGACTGCTACCGAGCTATGTCATGTGATGCGGATGCAGAAGTCACAGATGAACCGCACATTGACTCAGATGGAGCAAAAAGAACTAATCGTGCGGGAACGTTCCACACGGGACAAGCGTCAGATGTTTGTGCGGATAAATTTCGACAAAATTGAAATCTATCAGCAACAGCATGAACAGATTCTGAGAATCATTGACGAACTGATTACTATGGTTGGAAAGGACAAGGCAGAGGAAACTGTCCGGTTGTTTGAACTGGTTGCAGATGCTGCCGAAAAGGTGATTAAATGATACGGATACCTATAGACTCTTCTTCCGATTATCTGATGGAAGAGATTCAGGAAAACAATTTTGAGCTCGTGCCTATCAGCATTGTGCTGAATGGGGAGACATATATCGACGGTAAGAATCTCGAGCGGAACCAGTTTTACGAAATCATGGCTGAAACCAAGGCATTTCCTCAGACCTCACAGCCTTCCCCACAAGCATTTTTAGACATTTTCCGTAAATCCCACGTCAAAGTCATAGCGGCTCTCGATACACTGGAATACTTGGCCCGTGGCGGGCGCACCAGCCAGACTGTTGCCACTATCGGAAATCTGGCCAATTTAAAACCAATTATCACACTCAGTGAGGACGGAAAAGTCGAGATGATCGGAAAGTGTCTTGGCAAGAACAAAGCCATCCTTGTTTCCGGTATTTTACCGGCCACAAAGATGGCTCTTTTATTCCCAAATAATACATTCGCATCCGCGGATTTGCCCCGTCCTCTTATGATTTACGGATACTCTCCGGCTTTTCAATCTGGTTTAACTGTGCATTTAATCCCAGCAGCATCTCTTTAGTAATCTTCGGTCCGCCATCCGCACTCATCGTGCCGGCCATGCTGACCATACGAACCACCGTAAACCCATTCATCATCTGCAGCATGCCTTCCGACATTTCAAATCCGGCCGGTTTTGCAGCCTCTCCGTCTGCTCCGCCCATCATTTTTTTCATGATTCCGCCAAAAAGCTGTGCCCCCTGGGGACTTGCCATGATATCGCCGATCGTATCATTAATGGAATAATGGCCTTCTACCTCAGTAATATCGAACCAGTTGATGATTGCACCTTTTTCTTTCAAGCGGTAATCCTCATTAAAGGTATCAACTTTACGAATGATACTTTCATCCCTGCACTCTCCGGCAACTGCGACGAGCGTGGTTGTTCCCACGTTTGGCACATCAAATTTAAAGAAATGGTCTTCCGCCGTTTTGATTCCGAGACTCTTGCCATTTGCCAGCAACTCAACTTCCGGCTGATTGGAGTATACGGTAATCTTTGTCACATCCTCCACGCGGTCCACATATCTCTTTCCGCACAGATGTACAAACGGGTCATCCGACAACCATGCCTTATATGCATAGAAGGAATCCTTTTTATATTTTCTGTCAAATGTCATCAGACCTTTATGGTTCTGTCCATTTTCTCCGCCCTCGTTACGGGCATCCGCGCCAAAATCAAACATATTCCACACATGGGTCGCCCACAGATATTTTCTGGAAAACAACTGCTTGATCAATTCTTCATGGTAATATGCCTGATATTCCTCGGTATAGTCTCCCTGTTTCGGGTCGGACGTATGCCAATTGAGTGCCTCGCATCCATACTCACTCATTCCGATTGGGATATTCGGGAATGTCTTGTGGAAATTATCAAACCACGGACCATTCATGGATGTATCACCGCCATACCATCCAAAATAGTGATTGTAAGAGATCACATCCGGAATCTGGATATATGGGTCGTTGATATCGCACATGGATACGCAGGCCATCGTTGTCTTACGGGTTTTATCCATCTCATGGCACAAATCATTCAATATGCGGTGATTTTCCAGCAAATCATCATCTGAGCCACTAATGGTGATTTCGTTGGAAAGTCCCCATACCACGATACTGGCATGGTTATAATTTTGTATAATCAATTCTTTCATTTGAGAAATCGTATTCTCCCTGCCGGTCGGCATATGTTTGGAAATGTACGGAATCTCCGCCCAGATTACCAGTCCTTTCTCATCGCACAGGTCATAAAAATACTGGTCATGCTGATAATGCGCCAGACGAATCGTGGTTGCACCCATCTCACAGATAAAGTCAATATCTTCCTCATGGTGCTCCGGCAACAATGCATTTCCATATCCCCAACGGTCCTGATGACGAGATACTCCGCGCAGAGGATAACTCTCGCCATTTAAAATAAATCCATTCTCAGCATCAATTTCATAAGTGCGGCAGCCGAATCTTGCAGAAATATGATCCAGAATCTGCTCACCACAAACCAGCTTTGCCTCTGCTGTGTACAGATATGGATTCTTCTTACCATTCCAGCGGATCACATTCTCAATCGTCAGATTTACTTTTGTCTTATCTGCCGGGCTGACTGCACTTGCAACCACTGCGCCGTCGGCATCTTTTATGGTCACTTCTATCTTCTGCTCTGCTTTTGCATTGGTCAGATATACTTCTACCTCCACCTGTGCAGCGGAATCCTCAAGCTGAGGGGTAACACGGATGCCGGGTCCTCCATAATAATCCAAATCAAAGTGGGACTCTGATACCGCAATCAGATTCACATCCCGGTACATTCCCCCATAAAATGTAAAGTCTGCCATCTGCGGATATACCGTCTCATTTGCTGTATTATCCACCGCAACTACAATCAGATTCTGCTCTTCCAGAGCATCCGTCATGTCCACTCTCCAGGTAGAATATCCGCCGTCATGATGTGCCAGTTTCTTTCCGTTCACATAGACATCTGCTGAAGAATTAGTGCCCCGAAATTCAATGTAATATCTGTCTGCTGCCGGCAGTTCGGATTTTTCCAGTTCTTTCGCATAATAGCAGGTTCCTCTGTAATAATCATTACCGCCGTCCTGACCGTCAATGGCATTCCAGCAATGCGGAATGTTGACCCAGTACCAGTTCTGCGGCATCGTTTCTGGTACGCAAGATGCCTCCTTGGAAAATCCCCATTTGTCATTAAAGTTGATAATCTGTCTCATGTAACTGCTCCTCCTGTCCTTTTATTTCGTTCCTATTCACAGCCCCCCGCCATCATGCGTCCCCGTCGCCTCTGCGAGGCTTCAGTCCCGCTCCTTACGGAGCCAAGGCTGCTTATGAGGGCGGGGTGACTGCTTCACAGTCCGAATTTGGAATCGAACATATTCTCTTACGTGCAAGCACGACGAGAATTTATTCGATTCCAAATCGGCTGTGAATAGTAACTTTACTTCTGCATTTTCTCATGTTTTTCTTTTAAGATACGCACATTTTCATCAACCTGTTTTTTGTGCAGCGGATACCAGAACCACAGTACCAGCGCCAACAGCAAAAAGCCCAATCCCGGAACCAATGTGGAAATATTGAAAATTCCGTTCACAACCCCCTCGTCAAATGCGGTTGCTTTCGAATATCCGACCATCTCCAAAAGAAGCCCCGACAGACCTGCGGATGCTGCCTGACCAAGTTTTCTGGCAAAGGAATACAACGCGTAAACCGTTCCGTCTTCCCGCACGCCGTTCTTAATCTCGGAATAATCGATAACGTCCGTAATCAATGCCCAGCATACCATGGAAAACATGCCCAGACCAAACCAGCTCAGCAGCTGGAATCCTACATAAACCCATACATTTTCCGGACGTAGGAAGAAAAGAATCGCGCAAATCGCCGCTGCCAGCAAATTCGATACGATACTGACTTCCGCCTTACCAAACTTCCGTGCACATGGTTTTGCAAGCACTCCGGCTATCAACATACCAACCATCATCATGATTGTCGATACAGACTGTGCCGTCGTATTTCCATAAAAGTTCGGATATACATAGTTTGCCATCGACTGCATCGTCAACTGTGCGAGCAGCATCACGATAGACGCCACGATAATAGACACCAGTGCCCGGTTCTTAACAGCATTACTCAACATCTTCAGAACCGTATTGTTCACCTGAACCTCTTCCGATACTTCCGGTTTTACACGCTCTGTAGTAAGTGTATAGCACAGCAGGTAGCAGCCGACCGCACAAAGTGAAAACACACCTGCAATGATTGTAAAACGGCCGCCGTTCATGACACTGTTTCCGTCTATTTTATCATAAGCCACCATCGGCACGCCTGCACCGATAATCAGTCCGGCCAACATACCGCCCATCGTACGGAATGTGGAAAGGGACTGGCGGTCTTCCGGCTCCGGGGAAATGGCAGACGCCATGGAGCCGTAAGGAATATTGATGGAAGTATAGAAAATCGACCCCCACAAAATATACGTCACAAACAGATAACCAATCTTAAACGCCATCGGCATTCCGGCAAGTCCACTCTGATAAATTAAAAATGATGCGATTGCCACAGGCGCACACATTCTGCGTATCCATGGTTTGAACTTTCCGACCGGCGTCATTTTACTTCTGTCACAGATCCGTCCCATTGTGACATCCGTCACTGCGTCCACAAACCTTGCAAGCATCATGATAATACCAACCACGCCTGCAGACACTCCCATCACGTCTGTATAAAATTTCAGCAAAAAGCTGGATGAGAGGATAAAAGTGAAGTCATTTCCGAAATCTCCGAACATGTACCCCAGCTTGTCTCTCAAACCAAATGGTCTGATCTTCTTTGTTTCCATAGTTAAGCCCTTCCTTTCTCATAATAAAATCACATCTGTTGATATAGTATTGTTTAACACTATATGTTCCATGCCTGTTAGTATATTTTTTATATTTATCCGAATAATTTTTGTGTATTATTGAATCCCTCTAAATATTATACTATAATTAGAGAAAAATCATACGTTCCGGGAGAAGAACACTTATGTTTTATGATGCGCAGCTTTCCTTTTTAAAAAAAATTCTCAAACAATATAATATTGACTGCTGTTTCATTCCTCACAAGGGAGACCACGATATTTCCTTTGAAACAGATATTCGCAACTTTGTCTATAATCAGATATATAACAGAAACGCAATTGAAACTTTGAAATCCCAACTGCAGCAAAATGTAATCTATCAATGCCGGGATATCCTGGACTGTCAGTATTATATGCTGCGCCTTCCCGACACTGACCCAGAGCAGATACTTCTGGCAGGACCATACACGGATGTCATCTTTTCCCGTGAACATATCCTCCCTCTCATGGAGCGCATCGGACTGCCTTCTGAACTTGTATCTTCGCTGGATGTTTTTTACAGTTCTGTTCCGCTGATTGCAGACGCCCACATTTTATTTGCTATTTTCAATGCTTTTGGTGAAACGATTTTTCATAGCGTGGAAAATTTTTCCTTTGAAAATATTGCAGACTCCTCCATTGCCAATGTATCCGATATATTAAATGTATCTATTCCTACAGAACAGGAAAATGTTTCTTTCAAAATAAAACAACTCGAAGACATTTATCAGGCAGAAAACAAACTGCTGACTATTGTGTCAAAAGGAATGATCCATCAGACCGAGTTTTTTACCGATAATATAGAACGCATGACCTATATGATGGAACAGCGTCTGCCGGATTCTATCCGTAACCTGAAAAATTATTGTATCATTCTGAATACCCTGCTTCGGAAGGCTGCTGAAAAAGGCTCTGTCCATCCGTTCCACATTGACAAAATATCCTCTGCCTATACACGGAAAATCGAACTCATCAACTCAGCAGAAAACGGGAAAAAACTGCAAAAAGAGATGATACGCAAATATTGCCTGATGGTCCGCAATTTTTCAATGAAACAATACGCACTTCCCGTACAAAAAGTCATGATTCATATAGATTCACAATTATCCGCGGATTTGTCATTAACCGCCATGGCAAACATGTTACAGATAAACGCCAGTTATCTTTCCGCTTTGTTCAAGAAAGAAACCGGCGTTACGCTCACAGAATATGTAAATAAAAAACGAATCGACCACGCCATCCTGCTATTGAATTCCTCTGACGCACAGATTCAGACCATAGCTCAGCATTGCGGGATTACAGACGTCAATTATTTTACAAAATTATTCAAAAAACAAGTCGGAAAGACACCGAAAGAATACCGGGCGCTGATACGAAAGTAAGAAAGCTGTGTAAGAGAGATTTCATTACCCTCATTTTTCTAAACGATATGAAACAATTCTCCTGCTCCGCCCAGCGAATACGCGCGCGAAAACTGATGCCGCCTCGCATAATGAGCCGCCTCGTCCGCCTGTGTTCCGTATTCACACAGAAAAGCTACAAAAAGCTCTCTCGGCTGGACTGAAAGCCACTCCTCCAGTTCTTCCGATTCTATATGCAAAACCTGCTCTTTTCTGATACCGCCCAAAAAATCTGTTTCGGCACCTTCTTTCTTACGCAAATCCACCAGAAATCCACCTTTTTTCAACTGCTCTCTCACATAAGAAAGAGATGCCCGCACCTGTGTCATCTCATATTGATTCAAAATGATTTTCTCCCAGCGTTCATTGATAAGGACAAGCCGCTGTCCTGATGTAGATTGTTCCGGCAAAAGACCATTGATTTCTGTTTGGATTTGACCGTCTACCAGCGCGCAGTCCGTTACTTTGCGCACACGGACACACCTCGGGCAATCCGGCATCGTCACCAACTCACCATTCGCACAGAGCAAAAAAATCTGTCTGGACGTGCCGTCATATACTATCCGATTCACCTTCCCCGACGCTCTCACAAATCCATTTAACGGGCTGCCCGCCAGCAGATTTGCCGACTCCCACACGCCGCCCATCACCGAGCGGTACACATAAGGAAGGCCATCCTCTCCCACGCCCGCTGCCACGAAGTCCACGTCCGTCGCCGCAATCGCTGTAAATGTACAAAACGGATAATATCCCTGATAATTTTCATTGAACGCAATCGGCTGCCATTCTGCATTACTTTTCCACAAATTTCCTTCCTTGTCCAATGCTATTTTCAAATTCATATTTTTCTGTTCACATATTTGTATGAAATCCATATTTTTTGCCTTTCCGATTATATTTTTGTTTTATGTAATCCGCTCTTTTCCCGAACTCATCCCAAAATAGAATTCTTTCTTGTAATTTCTTCATATATATAAAAAGTGGCGGGAAATTCTCCCCACCACAATACTCCAAAGAACTCATAACCCAAAGGTTCGGTATAACGCAACTCACACAATTATTTCACCGCAAATGCCACTTTCGCGCTCTTTGCCTCGCCTTTGTATTCCACAAATACAGTAACCAGAGCCGTACCTTTTCCGACCGCCGTTACCATACCGCTCTCATCCACGGTCACAACCTCACTGTCGCTTGAAGTGAAGACTGGCTTGTGCTCACACAGACACAGTCTGGTACTGTCAAGCAATGTCGCCACCGGTTTAATCTTTGCCGTCTGGCACAGTTCAAGCACCTGTTTGTCGCTCACAGCATATACATTTCCTAAAGGTGCATCCCACTCACCGCTAATCTGCACTTCCTGACAACATACGATGTCAGCACTGCTGCGTCCGATCTCCACACGGTATGTGCCGCTCTCCACAATCAGTTTCTTGCGCAGGTAGCTCCAGAAATTGATGTCACTTACAGGCACGGTAAGTTCTACAGTCTTTGTCTCTCCGGCTTTTAAGAATACCTTGTCAAATGCTTTCAGCTGACGCACCGGTTTGTTGTCGTCCGTTCCCTGCGGAATGTTCTTGCCGATATAAAGTTCGACGATCTCTGCCCCGTCATATTTGCCGCTGTTGGTCACGTCCACACTGACTTTCAGCACATCGTTGGCATCCAGTTCAGTCGCACTCAGTTTCATATTTGAATAATCAAACGTCGTATAGCTTAAGCCATATCCGAACGGGAAGATTGGCTCCCCTTTATAATACATATAGGTTCTGGTCTTGAAATTAACTGTATCATGCTTGCGGATACCGTAATCATTGAGCATCGGCAGTTCATCCACGTCTTTGTACCATGTAGCCGTCAGCTTGGCATTCGGATTTACCTTGCCGAACAATACATTGGCAATCGCAGTTCCCTGTTCCTGTCCTGCAAAATGCTCATTGAGAATGGTATGTGCTTTCTCGAAGAATGCACCGCCAACTGCACCCAATGTCTGCAGCACAACGATTGTATTATCATTAACTTCCAATAATTTCTGAATTTTCTCGCTCTGTCCGTAAGGCAGCTCCAATGTATCGCGGTCATGTTCCTCAGAGGCATTAGTTGCATCGGTTCCGGCGATCACGATGACACAATCTGCTGTCTTCGCAGCCTCCAGTGCGCGGTCAAACAGTTCGTCATTATCCTTCTGGAAATCCGGATCCTCAGGTACATGATGCTCAGGAGATGCAAATGCCACACCAACTTCCTGCAACGTTGCATTCGGTCCCATGAAATCTGCCATCATCTGCTGCATAGCCGCCATTGCTTCCGGATCAGCCGCTGCTGCCGCCGCGTCACTGTCTCCGCCTGCAGGTCCTGCTCCCGGAAGAAGATCTGCCACGCCGCCTGCTTTGAATTCTTTGCCGCTGCACCATCCTTTTTCATAGACAACTTCCACGCCGCTGCCCTCTAACTCGCGTCTGATACCTTCCAGTGCCATCACATTGACCGGAGTATCCACAACTTTACTCATACTTCCTGCACTGTAGCCGCCAAGCTCACGGTAAATTGCATTCGGCCCGACTACCAGCACCTTCTTCATATTATTTTTATCCAACGGCAGGAGCTGTTTGTCATTCTTCAACAAAACAATCGTATCGTTTGCCATATCTACCGACAACGCTTTCATCTCGTCGGAGCAAATGCTTTCCTTGCCGATACCGGAATATGGAACGTGAGATTTCTCGTCAAACAATCCCAGACGGAAACGAACCGTGAATATACGCACCAGTGCACGGTCTAAGATATCTTCCTCAATCAATCCTTCCTGCATCGCCTGCAGCAGATTGTACTTGTGCTCTGTTCCACAGCTCATATCTGTTCCGGCAATCAATGTCATCGCCGATGCCTCTTTCATATTTTTTGCATAATAATGACCGGACAGTTTCTCACCTGTTCCCATCGATGCAAACATCGGACTTTCATAGACATCGCCTACTGCTCCGCAGTCCGATACGACAAATCCGTCAAATCCCCACTCCTCACGCAGAAGAGTTGTCAAAAGCATATCATTGCAGGAGGACGGCACGCCATTGACTCTGTTGTAGGATGTCATGATGGACTGAGCCCCTCCCTCGCGGATAGCATACTCAAATACCTTTGTATAATACTCTCTCAGCGTCGCCTCATCCACATTGGAAGAGCCACGGTGACGGTTATTCTCCGAACTGTTCAGAGCATAATGTTTCGGCGTGGAAACTACTTTGATATATTTTTCATCGTCTCCCTGCATACCCTGTATGTAGCTTGCAGCCATTTTTCCTGCCAGATACGGATCCTCACCAAAGTTCTCGTCGCTTCGACCGTTGCGCGGGTCACGTGCCAGATTTATGGTCGGACACCACATATGCAGCTCGTCTCCGTCAATATTATTATAAGCACGGCACTCGTCTGCAATCGCGCTTGTCACTTTCTTAATCTTCTCTCTGTCCCAGGACTGACTCATAGCCAGACACACCGGATAGCTGGTTACATCCATCGGACGGAACTTAAACGGTCCGAAATATCCGTGCGATGCTTCACTCCAATAGTTATAGTATGGTACGTCAAGACGCGGAATGGCCGCTCCGTGGTTGCCTAACTGGCTGATTTTCTCCTCCAACGTCATTCTTGACACCAAATCTGCCGCACGCTCTTCAAAACTGTACGATTCATTCTTGTAAATTTCCATTCTGTCATTTCCCCTTTCTTTTTAAAAATTTGTTCGGACAGGACACTTTTTCTCGCTTTTATCCTAACCTTTTGTGTTTTCGTGCACGTGCACACCTTGTTAAATATATTATAGCAAATAAAACAGGATTGCGCAAGCATATATTTTTATGCCCGGCAATCCCGTTAAATAAAAAAGTTAAGCGCATTGATTGCGCACAGTTTCCGAACCCGGAAGTTCTCAAACTGGAACATCTGCTTTTTACAACGGAAATATTCCTCGATTTTCCATCTGGAAAAGTAGATACGTGCTACCTTTATGACATCATCTTTTGGTGGTAAGGCGAATGACATAATCCTGTTTTAGTTCATCCATTTTTAAAAACATTTTGTTGTCATCATAGCCGCGATCCATGGCAAAGGTTGCCTTTCCGAAAAGAGCGGCTCCCTGTTCCATGGCCTGGAAAGTAATTGTATTGACCGACTTATAATCCTTCTCTGAAGATGAATGGATTTTGGAAAAGATACTGACTGGATGGTTACTGGAATTAAGGACACATGCTTCCGTAACATGATATCCTTTTTTATAAACACTTTTTACAGAAGTGATTTCAGAGCCATCTCTGACAATACCG
>CALZPS010000022.1 GCA_945827765.1 uncultured Lachnospiraceae bacterium
ATCTAGTACGGTCTCGTGGGCTCGGAGATGTGTATAAGAGACAGGCATATTGCCTTTCACCAGCATCGTACCTGTCATAGCAGGAGCTTTCTTTGCTGTTCTGCGCATGATTGCTTTGATACGTGCCTTTACTTCCAAAATATTAAACGGCTTTGTAATATAATCATCCGCACCGTACTCCAATCCGAGAATCTTATCCATGTCATCACTTTTCGCTGTCAGCATCACAACCGGCATATCTGAAAACTCGCGAATCTGCCGGCATACTTCAAACCCGTCCAGTTTCGGCAGCATCACGTCCAAAAGCACAAGATCGTACTCTTTGCTGCGGGCAAATTCCAAAGCCTCTTCCCCGTCATAGGCACAATCCACTTCCATGTCATCCTGCTCTAAGCTGAAACGGATTCCCTTTACAATTAATTTTTCATCATCTACTACTAAGATTTTTTTCTTGCTCATACTCCCTCGTCCCGGCTCCCCATTATACTGTAATTCTGTCCTTGATTTTGTCAAACACACCGTTTTTGATGCCCTCGACGTTCATTAATTCTTCAATGCTTTGAAACATCCCGTTCTGTTGGCGGTATGACACGATGCTCTGTGCTTTTGTGTCCGCGATACCGGGTAATGTTTTTAAGTCCTCGACACCCGCCGAATTGATATTCACTTTAGAAGATGTACCCGGCCCTTCTGCTGGGAAAGATTGCTGCCTCCATGCTCCTGAATTCTGCTCTGCTTCTTCTACTGTCGGCACATAAATCTGCTGTCCATCCTCGACTTTCTGTGCCTGATTGATACTCTCTCCGGCTGCATCCTCCCGCAATCCCCCGGCAGCATCAATTGCCTCATAAATTCGTGAATCCAACGGCAGTTGATACACTCCGGGATGACTGACCGCCCCGCATACATACACAAAAAGCAACTCCTGCGGCGTATCTGTCTGTTCCGATGAATAATCTTTCGATACGCCCTTCTGTTCCGATAAATCAGCCGGCGTTTCTGCCTGCCCTGATTCTTTCTCGCTCCACTCTTCACTCAGTGAAACCAGTCCGTCCTCCTGTGTTTTATCGCATCCCGCTGCCACCGCACATATAGCACAGCACAGCAATATCAATAATATATATTTCTTTTTCTTTCTGACCTTCATCCTTTTCCTCACATTCAATTCATGTAAGGCCCCTTTTGTCAGATGGTATTATTGTAACGAATTCACCCGGAAAACACAATAGAAAATTACATTTTTATTACGATATTATTACAGGTTTTCCCTACTTCCACTGAAAAATGGTGATTCCAATCAATGCCAGCACCAAACCTCCCACTTTTCTCCATTCCAGAGGCTGCTTATCCATTCCGAACAATCCAAATAGTTCAATAAGATATGCAACAATAAGCTGAGCAATCACGATTAACAATGCTGATTTTGCCGGTCCAAGTGCCGCCACACTTTTGATGACAGTCCATGTGATTCCTGCGCCAATTACTCCGCCAAGCAGCATATATCTTGGTTCCACGCGTCCGATTGTGGCAATACTGTCCCTTCCTGTCACAAGCCAGGCTATCAGACAGACCGCAAACGCACTCAATTGTACCCATGCATTTGATACCCACATACCGGTCGTCTCCGTCACTTTTGTATTAAATACTCCCTGTACACTCATAAGAGCGCCCGATAAAAGCGCAATCAAAAAACCCATCATCTCAGACACCTCATATTGGATTCAGCCTTATATATAGCTGATGTTAAGTATGACCGTGAAGACAGGTTTTTATCCTTAATTTAATGCAATTTCTAATTTTTCTATCATTTCGTCAATGTGCTGTTTTTCCACAATCAAAGGTGGTACAAAACGGATTGTATTGCCTTTGGCAGAAATGATGACCAGTCCGGCATCCAGAGCCTTCTTCACCACCTCGCCGACAGGCTTTGTCAGCTCAATACCCTGAATCAGTCCTTTGCCTCGCCGTTCTTTGATACAGTCGTATTTTTGCACCAGTTCTTCCAGTTTCTGAGACAGATAGGATGACACTTCATTGACATGAGCCACTATCTGCTCTTCCTCAAAGATTTCCAGAACCGTTTTCACTGCCATACAAGCCAATGGATTACCCCCATAGGTAGAGCCATGATCTCCCGCTTTCATCGAGTATTCTGCCACCTTTTCCGTCATCGCAAATGCTCCGACCGGAATCCCGTTTCCGATTGCCTTCGCCATCGTCATGATATCCGGTTTTACTCCATACTCCTGCCATGCGAACATGAAACCTGTTCTGCCCATGCCACATTGGATTTCGTCGCAGATCATCAGGATATCCTGCTCGTCACAAAGTGCGCGGATTCCCTCCATAAATTCTTTTGTTGCCGGATGAATGCCGCCCTCACCCTGCAGCGGCTCCAGAATGATTGCGCAGGTCTTGTCATTGACAAGTGCTTTTACACTGTCCAAATCATTATATGTCGCAAAATGCACCGTCGGCAGCAACGGCTCAAACGGCTCTCTGTAGCTTGCAGTTCCGGTCACGGACACCGCGCCTATGGAACGACCATGAAACGAATTCTCCATGGCAATGAATTCAAACCTGCCGTTTTCCTTCGTATATGCATATTTTCGGGCAGCTTTTAATGCTCCCTCAATTGCCTCCGTCCCGCTGTTCGTAAAGAACACGCGCTCCATTCCCGAGGCTTTATTTAACGCTGCCGCCGCATCCCCGCAATTCTCATGGTAATACAAATTGGAAATATGGCATATTTTATCAATCTGGCTTTTTAATGCATCCTGCAGTTTGTGATTACTGTACCCAAGCCCGGTCACTGCAATTCCTGCCGCAAAGTCCAGATATTTTTTCCCTTCGGTATCATACAGATACACGCCTTCTCCGCGTTCCCATGCCACCGGAAAACGGTTATACACATGCAGCAGATTTTGCTCTGCCGCCGTAATCTTATCACTCACCATAGTAATACCTGCTTTCCGTACCGTTCAATATCGCAGTACCGATTCCTTTATTCGTAAAGATTTCCAACAACAGACAATGCGGAATACGTCCGTCCAGAATATGTACACGAGATACGCCATTCGCGATCGCATCAATGCAATTCTGAAGTTTCGGCAGCATTCCCCCGCCGATATATCCTTCCTTCATCAGATTTCTGGCCTCGTCCACCCACAGTTCGGATATCAGTGTCTTCGGGTCTTTCGGATCTTTATATACGCCTTCGATATCTGTCAGAAACGCCAGTTTTTCCGCATGGACTGCACGTGCAATCGCGCATGCTGCATCGTCTGCATTGATATTGTATGTCTGATAATCATCGTCCATACCAACCGGGCAGACAATGGGCAGAAAATCCTTTTCCAGTAAATCAAACAGGATGTCTGCATTGACCTCTTTCACCTCTCCGACAAACCCAATGTCCTCCCCATTGGAATATTTTTTATCCACTTTCAACAATGCCCCGTCTTTTCCGCTGATGCCAATCGCTCGTACACCCAGACTTTCCACCAACTGTACCAGGCTTTTATTGACCTTTCCGAGCACCATTTCTGCCACTTCCATCGTACCGGCATCCGTCACTCTCAGCCCATTGATAAACTGAGGCTCCATACCGACTTTCCCGACCCATTTGCTGATTTCCTTACCTCCGCCATGTACGATTATTGGTTTGAATCCAACCAGTTTCAACAGTGTGACATCCTGAATTACCTGCTTTTTTAAATCCTCGTCCACCATTGCACTGCCGCCATATTTGACAACAATGATTTTGCGGTTAAAACGTTGGATGTATGGCAGAGCCTCGATGAGTACTTCTGCCTTATCCAGATATTGCTGCATATTGTCATTCATATATTGTTACCTCTTTTCTGTCTTAGTGTCTCGTCTCTGAAATTCCGGTTTGAATTTCAAACAGTCTGTGTATCGTTTATTTCATATCCAATACTCTAACTGCGGTAATCCGCATTGATGTCAATATATCCGTGGGTCAGGTCACACCCCCACGCTGTTGCGCATGCGCATCCTTCCTTCAGGTCGGCAATTGCGGTCACCTCCGGCTGAGAGAGAATTTCCGTTGCCTTTTCCTCATCAAAAGCCAGTCCGACACCATTCTCGATAATCTGCATCCTGCCGGCTGAACTTTCAAAGAACAGATCCACCTTCTGTGGTTCAAACTCTGCCCCGGAATATCCCATTGCACAAAGGATTCTTCCCCAGTTCGCATCATGTCCGGCGATAGCTGCCTTTGTCAGATTGGAACACACCACAGACTTCGCCAATACCTTTGCCTGTTCTTTTGTTGCCGCATTTACGACCTTCACTTCAAAAAGTGCGGTCGCTCCCTCGCCGTCCCCTGCCATTTTCTTTGCCAATGTCTCATTGACATAATGAAGAGCCTCGACAAAGCTTTTATATTCTTCTGTTCCACAATGTATTTTTTTATTTCCCGCCATTCCGTTTGCCAGCACAAGCACTGTATCATTGGTCGATGTGTCCCCATCCACGGATATCATATTATAAGTGTCCTTCACATCCTCACGCAATGCCTTCTGCAATGCTTTTTTGGTGATTTTCGCATCGGTGGTAATGTAGGAAAGCATCGTGCACATATTTGGATGTATCATACCGGAACCTTTTGCCATACCGCCGATGGTCACAGTCTGATCTCCAATCTGCACAGTCACAGCCACTTCCTTTTCAACCGTGTCCGTTGTCATGATTGCTTTTGCTGCCAGATTTCCTGCCTCCATGCTGCCGCTCTTCGCCGCTGCCAAAAGTTCAACACCATTCTCAATCCGGTCGACAGGGAGCTGCATTCCGATCACGCCTGTGGAACCAATAAGCACTCCTTTGGCATCTACTCCCAGCACAGTGGCTGCTTTTTTTGCAGTCGCTTTACAGTATCCATATCCTTCTTCCCCGGTGCAGGCATTGGCTATCCCTGAATTCACAATAACAACCTGTGATTTCACACCACTTTCCACAACCTCTCTGTCCCATACGACCGGAGCTGCTTTCACCAGATTACTGGTAAATGCACCTGCCGTCTTACACGGTGTCTCACTGTATATCATCGCCATATCTGTTCTGCCCTGATATTTAATTCCCGCTGCAGCCGATGCTGCCTCAAATCCTTTTGCTGCGGTCACGCCGCCCTTGATGATTTCCATGTTCCCCTTCCTTTCATCTGTCTCATTGGAATAATTCAGAGTATCCATTCAATTTTCATTAAACGCAGTAATATTTTTTTCATTTAAAACAAAATCATAATAATTCAAATCCAGCCGCTCGGTCCATCCGATTGTGTTCCAGAATGCGTTGCCGATATCGTTGACAGAAAATGCGATGAGAGACACTTTATTAATCTGTTCTTTCTTCAGTTCTTCCATCGCCCGTACTACCATCGCCTTGCCAATTCCGCGCCGTCTGTAATCTTCATGCACACAGACATGATAGAGGCATCCGCGTCTGCCGTCGTGTCCGCAGAGAATTCCGCCCACGATACGTCCGTCCGCCTCGGCGACCACGCTGGTTGTAGGATTCCTTTTCAAAAACCGCTCCACTCCTTCACGGGAGTCATCAATGCTGCGGATACCAAATCCTTTAATGCTCATCCATAGTGTATAGATTCCGTCGTAATCATCTGTTGTCATCGTCCGTATCGTCATCTCATCCGTTCCTCATTTCTTTATTTGCACACAATCTATTTCCATTCAGGACTCGCCTGTGAGTCTTGGTGCGGGATTAGGGAAACATCGGAACAAGCTTAAGTCCTTCCGTTTCGTCCAGCCCGAACATCAGATTCATATTTTGTACCGCCTGGCCGGCTGCACCTTTTACCAGGTTATCAATCGCTCCGACCATAATGATTCTGCCGGTACGCGGATCAATCTGAAAATTGATATCCACATAGTTGCTGCCTTCGACCCATTTTGTCTCCGGGAACACACCTTTTTCCAGAACACGGACAAATGTTTCATCCGCATAATATTTATCATAGACTGCTTTCACGTCTTCATAGGTCACATCGCGGGTCAGCTTTGCATATTCTGTCGCCAGAATCCCACGGTTCATCGGCACCAGATGCGGTGTGAAATTCAATACCACTTTTTCTCCCGACGCATAACCGAGCTGTTCCTCAATTTCCGGTGTATGTCTGTGCGTAGCAATGCCGTAAGCCTTCATATTTTCATTGACTTCACAGAACAGGTTCGGCAGTTTCGCACCTCTTCCTGCACCGGAGGTTCCCGACTTTGCATCAATAATCAGTGTACTCATGTCTATCAGCCCTTCTTTGGCCAGCGGGTATGCCGTCAAAATGGAGCATGTCGTATAACAGCCGGGATTCGCAACCAGACGGGCTTTCTTGACATCCTCACGGTTGATTTCACACAAACCGTAAACTGCCTCCTCGATATACTGTGGGCTTTTGTGCCCGATGCCGTACCACTTCTCGTAGACAGAGACATCTTTAATGCGGAAATCTGCGCTCAAATCGATAATCTTTACTTTCGAGAGAATCTCATCATTGACCAGCGATGCACATAAGCCTTGTGGGGTTGCCGTAAAAATCACATCCACCTGCTCTGCCAGTTCTTCCATATTGTCATCCATGCAGACTGCATCTACAATCTGAAACATATTCTGATACACAGATGCATATTTCTGGTCTATGTAACTGCGGGAACCATACCATACGATCTCCGTCTCCTTATGTGCCGTTAAAATCCTTACCAACTCGGCTCCGGCATAACCTGTAGAGCCAATAATTCCTACCTTTATCATGATACCATTTCCTCTCGTTACCATTAATCTTCCGTAGACAGACAAATTATTCTGCCTGATCACCTGACCGGAAAATACAGATTTATTTTCCAGATATTGCATAATTATACATCGTCACTGCATATTATGCAATAGGTATTTTCGCCATTGTTTTTCTATTTCCGCACTTGCCCGTTCCCGAAAATGATATATTTCGTCGTCGTGAGTGCCTCCAGTCCCATCGGTCCGCGAGCGTGTAGTTTCTGTGTACTGATGCCAATCTCGGCACCAAATCCGAACTCAAATCCGTCCGTAAAGCGGGTCGATGCATTCACATATACTGCTGCGGCATCCACCTCGTCCTGAAATTTGAGTGCATTCGCATAATCCCGGGTAATGATGGATTCGGAATGCCCGGTATTGTAATAATTGATATGCTCTATTGCCTCATCGATGGAATCTACGATTTTCACCGAGATGATCGCATCCAGATATTCACATCCCCAGTCTTCTTCCGTCGCCGGCAGGATTTCTTCAGAAATCGCCTGCGCCCGCTCATCCCCGCGGATTTCCACCTCATGCTGTCTTAAGGACTGTACAATCATCGGCAGAACCGCCGGCGCTATCTTTTCGTGAATAACCAGAGATTCACAGGCATTGCACACTCCCATCCTCTGTGTCTTTGCATTTTCAATAATGTCTGCCGCCATATAGCAATCCGCACTCTCATCGACATAGACATGACAGTTACCGGTCCCGGTCTCAATTACGGGAACAGTACTGTTCTCTACTACATTGGCAATCAGCCCTGCACCGCCGCGGGGAATCAATACATCAATAACCCCACGAAGTTTCATCATTTCATTGACACTCTCACGGCTGGTATTCTCCACGAGCAGTACTAAATCCTGCGGCAGCTTTTCTTTGCGCAGACCTTCTTTGATGACATGAACGATTGCCAGATTAGAATGAATAGCATCACTCCCTCCGCGCAGAATAACAGCATTTCCGGTTTTAAAACAAAGTCCGAATGCATCCGCCGTCACGTTTGGCCTGGACTCATAAATTATTCCTACCACTCCCAGCGGCACTCTTTTCTTTCCGATTCGCAGTCCATTCGGACGAGTTTTCATCCCCAGCACTTCACCGACAGGGTCTGCAAGTGCGACAACCTGTTCCAGTCCGGCCGCCATAGCCTCAATCCTCTGTTCGGTCAGCCTCAGACGATCAATCAGGGATTCTTTTATGCCCTTTTCTTCTGCCGCCTGCAAATCTTTTGCGTTTTCCGTCAAAATATATGCTGTCTCATCACGAAGCTCTCTGGCAACTGCCAAAAGACCTCGGTTTTTCTCTTCTGTTTTCAGTTTTGCGGCTGTCCTTGATGCTTCTTTGGCTCGTCTTCCCAATATTTCCATATCATTTGCCAAATCATTTGTCATAGCCTTCTCCATCCTTCCCGCTGCTTAAAAATAAAGTGCCTACCATTTTTCCTTCCATGATTTCATTGATTATATATATATCATCTCCGTTGGCAATCACCATATCAGCCCCGGCTTCTGTCGCCACTTTGGCCGCATGCACCTTTGTGGTCATCCCTCCGGTTCCGAAATCACTCGTGCTCCCGCCTGCCATTTCTTCCAGTTCCTCGTCAATCTCCGTCACCGTATGAATCAAGGATGCGTCCGGATTGCTCTTCGGGTCTGCAGTAAACATCCCCTCAATATCAGATAATAAAATCAACAAATCTGCTTCCACCAGCTCGGCCACATTTGCCGCCAGCGTATCATTGTCTCCAAAATTTCCGTATGCCAGCTCATCTACCGATATTGCATCGTTCTCATTGACAATGGGCACTACTTTCATCCGAAACAGTTCGTCAAAAGTCTGTCTCGCATTACGCTTACATTCTTCATTGGTGACAGACTCCTTCGTCAACAGAATCTGCGCCGTCAGCTGGCTGTATTCATTGAATAATTTTTCATAAATCATCATCAGTCTTCCCTGTCCCACCGCAGCACAAGCCTGTTTTTCTGCCAGCGTATCCGGCCTTTGTTTCATCCCCAGAGCACTTCTGCCGACTCCGACCGCCCCGGAGGACACAACGATAACTTCCTTTCCCTGATTATGCAGATTAATCAGAATGCGCACAAACTTTTCCAACTTGTCCAGATTAATATTCCCCGTTTCCTCATATGAAATAGTCGTAGTTCCCAATTTTATGACGATTCTCTTCTTATTTCTTAATCTCTCTTTCCTGTCCATAACGCTTTCCTGTCCGTATTTCTCTTATCTTTATCTATTTTGTCCGTATCATTTCTGCCAAACATGCTGATTTCCCGGACATATCTATTTATTATGGCACTTCTGCTATATTTATGCAACTATTTTTTAGGTCTGCATTCCAGGTCTGCATTCCACGCCTGACTACCACTATTTTTTCCCAAGTCTGATATTTTCCAGACTTTTTGCATCTTCTTTCTTCAGATAATGAAACAGATAATTCCGGCTGTTTGTGTCCACCTCCGTATGCTCCCTGCGCAGTTGTTCATTCATCTGCTCCACCTCTGTCTTCAGTTCCTGTGCAGACATCAGATAGCATCCCTGCCCGCGGATAATGACCTGCTCTGTCCCGTCCGAAGTTGCCACGGTCACATGATACCTGCGCCCAATCTCATGAGCCACCTTCTCGATATATTGGTCTGCGGTCTCCGCCTCTTTTGTATACACCACATAAATGTTGTGGTATTTCTGAACTTCACCGGGAAACCCTTCCAGCTTGTAAGCATCAAACACCAGAATCAACTCACATTTTTTCATCCCTTGATAGTTGCATAAAATATCCATCAGCCGTCCTCTGGCTGCGTCGATATTTTCTTCTGCCAGCTCACGCAGTTCCTCCCAGGCAAAGATGATGTTATAGCCGTCTGCCAGCAGATACTCCTTCTTTCGGCTGTCTGCTTCCTTCGTATTCGCATATCCGGCTGCGGCAGCCTTTCCCTCTTCCACAGGTTCCTTCCGGTAAGAATACTTTTTACGAGCCTGTTCACGTTTCTGCCGGGATGCCTCCACCATCCGTTCAATTTCCCGCTCATCCTCCGGAGAAAGCTCCAGATAAGTCGATGCTCTTCGTACCGCACCGGAACTATACGTTGGTTTCTGAACAGACTGCTCTTGTCCGGAATGTTCCTGATTCGCCTCTTTGTCCGTCGTCACGCTGGCGATGTGCATATACTGTTCCACCTCATCCCATTTCACCACAAAACCTGCGCCGTGCGCACAAAAGACAGAACCGGTCGGATTGTCCATATCCCGCTCCGAATCATAACCGGCTGCAGCTATGACTTCCTCCGCATTTTGACACGGACGATAGCCCTGTAATGTGCAAAACAGCCTTCCTTTTCCTTTTGTATAGGATATTAGTTCTGTCTGATAGCCCTGCATGGCAGCAACCGGAGCACTTCCCGTAAGAACAGCAAGTTCTCCCTCGACCGCCGGCGGCTCAAAATTGCCGTTCATACGCTGTACATCATTCAGCGCCCGCCCAATCATCTCCGTCGGCACCTCAATCCGAAATTCATAATATGGTTCCAGCAGGACACTTTTTGCCTTTTTCAGACCCTGGCGCACTGCTCTGTAAGTTGCCTGACGGAAATCGCCCCCTTCTGTATGTTTCTGGTGCGCGCGTCCGGCAATCAGCGTAATGCGCATATCGGTGACCGGCGAGCCGGTCAGAACACCTTTATGTTCCTTCTCTTCCAAATGTGTCAGTATCAACCGCTGCCAGTTGCGGTCTAAAACATCTTCACTGCAGTCCGTGAAAAACTGCAGTCCGCTGCCTGTCTCCCCCGGCTCCATCAAAAGATGTACCTCGGCATAGTGCTTAAGCGGTTCGAAATGTCCGACCCCTACCACAGGCCCGGCAATCGTTTCCTTGTAGACAATTCTCCCCGTTCCAAACTCCACCCGCACTCCAAAGCGGTCCCAGATCAGACGTTTGAGTACTTCTATCTGCACCTCTCCCATCAACTGGGCATGGATTTCCCCCAACTGTTCTTCCCAGACAATATGGAGCAATGGTTCTTCCTCCTCCAGCTGCCGTAAGTTGGCAAGCATCTGATGTACTTCACAATCCGGCGGGAGCTGAATCTGATAATTCAACACCGGCTCCAGAATCGGAAGATCCGAGGCCGCTTCTGTCCCCAGTCCTTCTCCCGGACAGGTATGACTTAATCCGGTGACCGCGCAGACACATCCCGCCGCCGTTTCATTTACGCTTTCATACTTCGCCCCGGAGTAGATGCGTATCTGATTGACCTTCTCTTCCCAGATTTCGGCCGCCTGCACTGCGGGCTGCCCCACTGTCGTTTCTGTGTTCTGCACGGCAGGCCATGCTCCGGCATACTGGGTCTTGTCATTGGTCAGTAAGTCCTTAACCTTCAATGTACCTCCCGTCACTTTCAGATACGTCAGGCGGTTTCCCTGTGCATCCCTGGCAATTTTGTACACTTTCGCTCCAAACTGCTGCGGATATTGTTTCTGTAACGTATAACGTTCCAGCCCCTGCATGAATTCTTGCACCCCGGTCAGTTTCAAAGCCGAACCGAAATAACAAGGAAACAGTTTTCGCTCGGCGATCAGCTTTGCCACATCGGACACATAAATCGGAGCGCCTTCCAGATAGTTTTCCAAAAGCCGCACATCACACATCGCTATATTTTCCAGAAACTGTTCCGTACCCACTACAAACTCCGGCTGCCTTCGATTCTCGCTGCCACGTGAATCCGAATCCGTTTTCCCCATATCATCCTCGCCAAAGTCCACACAGTTTTCATGCAGCCTTTGATTTAGCTCCGCCAGCAATCTGCTTTTCTCAGTTCCCTCCTGATCCATCTTATTGATGAATAAAAAGGTCGGAATCTGATATTTTTTCAGCAGCCGCCACAATGTCTGCGTATGTCCCTGTACCCCGTCTGCTCCGCTGACGACCAGTATCGCATAATCCAGCACCTGCAGGGTACGCTCCATCTCCGCAGAAAAATCCACGTGTCCCGGTGTGTCGAGCAAAGTAACCTCCATCCCTTCTGTGCTAAAACGCGCCTGCTTGGAAAAAATAGTGATGCCTCTCTCCCGCTCCAAATCAAACGTGTCCAAAAAGGCGTCTTTGTTATCTACGCGCCCGAGTCTGCGGATACTGCCGCTTAAGTAGAGCATTCCTTCGGACAATGTCGTTTTACCCGCATCCACATGGGCTAAAATACCTATACATATATGTTTTTTTGGTTTATTTTCAGATGTTTCTCCCATCGAAAATGCCCCTTTCCATTGCTTATAATAATACATTCATTATCATAACATAGAAAGAGGCATTCGTCGATAAGCGAAAATCACTTGATTTACATTTAAGAAAATATCCTTAATTATATCGCCACAGTTACTTTTCATAATCATAACATTTGACAATCCTACTGAAAAAGTTTATCTTTAAAAACA
>CALZPS010000023.1 GCA_945827765.1 uncultured Lachnospiraceae bacterium
GAGATCTAGTACGGTCTCGTGGGCTCGGAGATGTGTATAAGAGACAGAAATATAGAGCGTCCGTCAGACTGCCACGCCGACTCCGAGTTCAATCTCAGAGCCGGCGTTTCTTTCAGTTCTTATCCTTTTTATTTATACGATTTCCTGAGACGGGTGTATCTTTTGCAAAGAACCGTGTTAGCACACCAATCAGCGGATAGGCAATCAACTGGACTCCAATGACACAGAAGATCAGGAATGACTGGATTGCATCATTCTGCGCCGAACAAAGCGTTCACCAGATTGATAATCACCAGATAGATCATCAGCACATCCAGCAGTTTTGCTACGATGGGAAACAGGCTGATGAACATGCCTCCCCATATTCCGCTGATGTTCAGTACGTCCGTATAGTAAACATTCAGGTAATTGCTCAGAATAGCATTCATGACCATGACAGCAATGGGCCCCATGAAGTAACCGAGCAGTTTTTCTTTGCCGGTGATTTTATCCTCAGGAACGCGGCTGTCAAAAAGTGGACTGCTTAACATTCCCTTACTCATGACAGAGCACCTTCTTTCCGTGCTTCTTCCATCTGCTTATTCAATTTCATCAGTAGGTCGGGAAGCGTTGCACCATATTTTTTCAGTCCCTGCTTCAACAAGAAAGGCCGCAGTCCCAGAGGAATGGTACATCCGGTGAGACCAATCAGCAGAAAAACGGTAAACAAAATCTGCAAATGATGCATTATGCAAATAATACTCAGGGCAATGAAGGCAGCGCCCGCCATGCCCACAAACACATCCCACTGAAGAAAAAAGAGATGTGCTTTCGCATCAATAACCAGTTCCTCCACGTTTCTCTCTCCTTCCTTATCTGCAATTGCCTCGTTTGCCGTTACCGGTTTTGTCATAGACTTCATACATTTCTTCAAGGCAGGCTTTGTTGTATTCAGATCCTACAATACTTTTGTTTATGAATTGCTAACATTTTGTTAATGAATTATGAAACGCAGATTTTAATCATAAATGCGGCGGTCTCTCACAGTTTTCGTAGTTCTTCAAACACCTGAAAAAGATTCAATTGTCCATATCCCCATTCGGGGTTAGGAAATGACATGTTGACCGGACGGACAGCCCCGAGGATGAATAAGGATTTTATCAGGTATGCATCTGCGGCAGGTATTCCATCAGCGTAACCACCGTAGTTGCGTACCCATTCCAGCAAAAGAGCAGCGGCGCCGGCAGAGACGGCAGTGGAAACACAGGATCCGGAGCGGGTTGCAAAACGACCGCCGGGGAGAGCACCCCGGACATTGATTCCGGGAGCGGCTAAATCAGGATGATAATTTCCTGCAATCTCATATCCCCGGCCGGAACTCAGGGCAAGTGCATTGTTGCTGCCATCGTAATATGCCATAATCAGCGGGCGCAATGTGTTCCCGGGGTTGGTGATGGTATAGAACGGATTGGATTCCAGAAAAAACACTTCTCCGCTTAAAAATTCACTGAGCGGGAGCCACATATGAAAAAGACCGTCCAAAGTACGGGTCGGAACGACTCTTACCTTCCAGATGCCAGGAGAGGGAGCCTGAAAGCGGAAGAATATCAGTTCCGAGTTCGTTTTTTTGATCACAAGACGATAACTGATGGTTACCCGGGTTCGTTCTAACAGAAAAGAGTAAGTAACGGATTCCTGAATCCGGATGGGGATGACGGAAGTACTTTCACCGCCCGGAGATTCGATGGAGACAGTCACGATATTGGGAATGGAGGTCCAAAGCTCCATTGTAAATCCCTGAGTTCCTTCTCCGATACGGATTTCTACCGTCCTGCTGTCTGAAAGATTCTGCAGGCTGCTCTGATAGTGATGACGTTTGTCTGCCTCGTTTCCCACACCGATGACCGGAATGAAATTGGCTCGGGCAGCATAAGCATCGATGATGTTTGACAGCGGAAGAGAAGCAAGATGTCCTCCGGAACTGGTTCCGATTGTGATACAAACGACCAGGGGCAAGGAAAGACGTATCGCGAGGTTTGTCAGATATCTCAGCCCCAGCAGCAGATCCGTCTCCTGATAGCAGACGACATTTTCGGGAATAAAATAATAATCCCGCAGATATTGTTTGGCTTGTTTTAACTTTACCATGGCAATCAAAGATTCAGGTGCGGCTCCAAGAAAGTCTTGTTCCGGATTCCCGCTTCCTGCTGCAAGACTGGCGACAAATGTGCCGTGCCCGTCTGTGTCTGTAGAGGGAACGAGAGACAGTGGATCTTCGGTCTGCAGGGCGGCATCCAATTGCTCCTTCGTGTAGACACTGCCGTATGAAAACAATTCCGGCGTGGGACCGTCCTGAATGGTCTGATCCCAGATGCCGGCAATGCGGCTGGTTCCGTCAAGATTACGGAAGATGGGCAACGTATAATCGATGCCGCTGTCCAGAAAACCTATGAGAATACCGTTTCCCCTTAATTGCAGGGAAGGAAAATTTTGGACAGGAAGGACACCAATCTGGTTCAATGTTTCCAGACTCAACGGAGCATAACATTTGGGAATGCTGTTGTAAGAATAGCGCCCGAGAGTGAGTGGGTCTGCTATACGGGCGGGAAGGTAAAGACATTGGTAAAAAAAATCAGCTTCTTGTGTACAGTATTCTTCCGGGGATAAATCAGCGAGAAAATTGGAAAGAATACCTTCGACGATAAAATCTCGATAATTTTCTGAGAGAATCTGTTCTCTGCAAATTGTATTTTCCGGCATAAAATAGACTCCGGTCTTTTTTGAATAGTATATGAAGAAAATGAGATAATATAACAAGAGCCAATTGTGGGAGTGTGCAGCACGGAGAAATCTGCACAGTAAAAAGCGTTCCGCAAAATAGGAGCGGAATTTATAACGAAATTATTAAAAGTATTAAAAAACAGAAAGTGTTTGAAGTTCTCAAAGAAAGAGGTATAATGGAATTAACCAAAGTATGAAGGGAGACTGTGATTATGGGAACTTTTTTTGAAGATTTAGGAAAACGGCTGGGAGAGACCGCGGAAACGATGACAAACAAAGCCGGAGAGGCGATGGAAATCCAGAAATTGAAAAATCAGGTACGCATACTTGAGCGAAGCAATGACACCGACCTTGTGGCATTGGGCAGGATGGTATATGCACAGTTCAAAGAGGGCGGCATCATGAGCGAGGAGGCTTCCGGGCTGTGTGAGGCTATTCAGAGCAGGGAGGAAAGTATTGAAGAATATCTGCAGAAAATCGTGGAAGTAAAGGGCGAGTACGCATGTCCGTGCTGTGGGAAAACAGTATCCAAAGAGATGATTTACTGTCCGTATTGCGGAGAAAAGGCACCGGAGAAACCGAAGGCGGAGTCTGTCCATGTGGATGAGATGCTGAAAAATGCTAAAGAAAAGGCCGGAGAGATGGCGGAAAAAGCAGCGGATGTCATGGGAGAGATGGCAGAAGCAGCAGTCGATATGGCAGAAAAAGCGGCGGAAAAGGCTGGGGATATAGTGGAAAAAGCAGCAGAAAAAGCCGGTGATATGGCAGAAAAAGTGTCAGAAAAAATGGAAGATATGGCAGAAAATGTCGTCGATGTCGTAGATGATGTTGTGGAAGACACAGTTGATATGGCAGAGGATGCAGCGGATGCGGCGGAGGAAACAGTAAAGAAAGCAGTGGAAAACGCTGAAGAAGCAGCCGATATGGCATCAGAAGAGGAGAAGTAAGTGATGATAATCCTGGTACTGGTCAGTATCACAGGCTGTCTGGCAATACTCGATATTACGATGAAGTCCGTGATAGAAGGATATTTGAAACAGGGAGAGGAGAGAACTGCCTTTGGCGGTAAACTGATACTGCGTAAAGTGTACAACAGAGGATTTTGCCTGAATGCATTTGAAAAGAAACCACAAGTCGTGAAATATGCTTCCGCTTATGCGGCAGTGCTGTTGACGATATATCAGTTGGTTACTCTGCTGCGCAAAGGGAAGTTCGGAAAAAAAGCCGGTCTGTCTTTGATGACAGCGGGCGCATGGAGCAATACATTCGATCGATGGGTTCGGGGCTATGTGATTGATTATGTGGGATTTCAGACAAAAAGAGAAAAGACGACTGCGCTGACGTATAATCTGGGAGATTTCTTTATCGCGGCGGGGGCAGCTCTGGTGATGCTCTCAGAAATACTACATGGAATCATCAGGACTCTACGAAGTGTGTCAAAAAAGAAAGCTTAGGGGATATGTTCAAAAATGGATGAGAGAAAAATAAGGAAAAAGAATCTGATTATGTTTCCGCTGGGAACAATCGGCAGAGATATGGTGTATGCTTTGATAAACAGTTTCCTGCTGACATTTGTTCTCTTTACCAGAAATCTGACGTCACCGCAGCTGGCTGCGGTGACGGCAATCATGGTAGGAGCGCGTGTATTTGATGCTTTTAATGATCCGATTATGGGGAATATTATTGAGCGGACACGCACGCGGTGGGGTAAATTCAAACCATGGCTGTTGGCGGGGAGTCTTACTACGTCGGTCGTAATATATTTTTTGTTTAATACTGATTTGCAGGGATGGAGCTTTATCTGGTTTTTCGGATTTATGTACTGTATGTTCAGTATTACGTATACCATGAATGACATTTCTTATTGGGGGATGGTGCCGGCGCTGAGCTCGGATGCCGATGCGCGCAATCAGTTTACCTCCCGTGCGACGCTGTTCGCGGGGATTGGCGGAACGTTGGCGACGATATTGATTCCGATGTTTACGACCGGACAGTTTGCGCTGGGCGGCAGCGCGACGGTCGCTTATGGGCGAATTGCGCTGGTCATCGGAATATTGGCACCGTTGTTTTTGTTGTTCACACTCTGCGGAGTGCGCGAGCGCAGGGAGGATAGTAAAGAAAATGTACCGCCTGTCAGTTTCAAAAAGATTATCGGAACGATTACCGGCAATGACCAGTTGATGTGGATGGCACTCATTTTTTTGATACAGCAGATTGGAAATGGAATTGCCGTGGGCGGACTTGGTGCTACATACATTTATTTTGATTTCGGGTACAATGGCGGGCTGTATTCCTTGTTTACGACCATCGGAATGGCGGCGACAGCAGTACTGATGGTGTTTTATCCGGTTATTTCCCGCAAGATTCACCGAAAACAATTGATGAAGATCATGGCAGTGATTTCCGCAGTCGGATATGTTTTGATGCTGGGAGCGGGACTCTTTTTGCCGGCATCGATGGTGAAGTTCGGCTTTATTGTGGTGGGATATATGCTGGCGAATTTCGGCATGTACTGTTTCTATCTGATTATGATGATTTCTATTATCAATACGGTAGAATATAATGAATATCGGCATGGAACACGTGATGAGGGCATTATCACTTCGCTGCGGCCGTTTTTGACGAAACTTGGTTCTGCGCTGGTGGTCGTGATAACCTCTGTCAGTTATGTGATTTTTGGTGTGACGAATTATACAAATCAGATATCTTCACTGGAGAGCGCGGCGGCGAGCGGCAATATTACAGAGGCGGAAAAGCTTTTGTCAATCAATGAGGTAATCAGTTCAGTGCAGCCTGATCAGACACTGGGACTGCTGCTTGCCATGACGGTTTTGCCGTGTGTGATGATGCTGTTGTCCTATTTCCTTTACAAAAGACATTATAAATTGGATGAGGAAGAGTATGACCGTATCTGTACCGAACTGGAGGCGCGGAAAAAGGAGTAGAGGATTAGCCTCTATCCTTTTGAGCCGCATGAAAGACATCTCAGAGAATAGTTTTTGTAACTAGAAAAATGCACGCAGCTTTTCCACGGCACTTTTTTCGATTCGTGAGACATAGGAGCGGGAGATACCAAGTTGTCTGGCTATCTCCCGCTGCGTGTATTCTTCACCATTATATAAACCATATCTCATTTTCAGGACCAGTTTTTCCCGTTGAGAAAGTTCAGTCTCTACCTTTTCATATAGTTTTTGAATATTTTCCCGCAGATACAACTTTTCGGCGACATCCATTTCTTCTGTTTCGATAATATCATACAATTTGATTTCATTGCCCTCGCGGTCGGTTCCAATCGGCTCGTAGAGAGAGACTTCTTTGCTGCTTTTCTTTTTGGCGCGCAGATACATGAGGATTTCATTATCGATACATTTGGAAGCATATGCGGCAAGACGATTCCCTTTGCAGGAATTGAATGTGACTACCGCTTTTATCAGCCCGATTGTGCCGATAGAAATCAAGTCTTCCGGGTCTTCTTCTAAATACTGATATTTCTTTATGACATGTGCAACCAGCCGTAGATTTCGCTCAATCAGGATGTGCTTTGCCTGCAGATCTCCTTCGGTGTATTTTTGAATATAATACTTTTCTTCCGATGGAGAAAGTGGAGGAGGAAAGGATTTCAAATTCGCACCTCAAAAGACATTTGATATAGTGTATGAGGGAGGGACAGTTTTTGTGCTTTTCTCAATTGGTCAATATTCACAAAAATTGAGAAACAAGGAAACTGCAATTGACTTTTTAAGACAGATTCGATAAGATACATTCAAATCCGTTGGCGCATCCTGTGCCGACAGAAAGTATTTCAAAGTGAATCCATAAGAGATTTTGGCGGTTCGGCCACATTCCCGGAGATTTACAGTGATGAAAGCAAAATAGGAACGATGTAAGCCATAACAGTCAAATATGGCTGTTATACAAATTTCAAAAGGAAAGGAAGGATGTGTGTGAGTTTTAGCACAGTTTTGTCTGCATCCGTGGTCGGGCTCAAAGTGGAGCTTGTACATGTGGAGGCGGATGTAAGTAACGGGCTTCCGGCATTCCATATGGTGGGATACCTTTCGTCGGAAGTCAGGGAAGCATCGGAGAGGGTACGCACGGCAATCCGCAATTCAGGGCTGGTTTATCCGCCCGGAAAGACGGTAATCAATCTGTCGCCGGCAACTGTGAAAAAGAAAGGGGCAGCGTTTGATTTGCCAATCGCAGTTTCTATTCTGATCTCACTGGGGCAAATCCGTCAGCAGAAGGTTGAAAACATCTTGATTGTGGGAGAATTAGGATTGGATGGGCGGATACTAAAGGTGCCCGCGATTCTGCCTATCGTGTCGGAGGCAAAAGAAAAGGGGATAACCTGTTGCCTGATTCCCAGAGAAAATGCACAGGAAGGTGCACTGGTGGAAGGCATGTCAGTCATCGGTGTTGAGACTTTGTGCGAGGCGGCGGGTTATCTGAACGGAAGATATACCATAGAACCAACACAATATCGGCGGATAGACGAAGAAGAGACGACAGACGGGGAAAGCCTCGATTACAGTGATATATGCGGTCAGGCTGCGGTAAAACGTGCCACAGAGGTTGCTGTCGCAGGAGGACATAATCTTTTGTTGGTCGGACCGCCCGGCAGTGGAAAGTCAATGACGGCGAAACGGATTCCGACGATATTTCCTCCGATGACATATGAAGAGAGTATGGAAATCACGAAAGTGTACAGCATCAGGGGAATGGTTGACAGTGAGCGGCCTCTGATACAGAAACGCCCGTTCCGCAGCGTTCATCACACGGCGAGCAAGACCGCACTGGTAGGCGGAGGGATAGTCCCGCTGCCGGGAGAAATCAGTCTTGCACATGAAGGAGTGCTGTTTTTAGACGAATTGCCTGAATTTTCTAAAAATGTGTTGGAAGTGCTGCGGCAGCCTCTGGAAGAGAGAAAAATCGGTATTGCCCGCTCACATGGAATCTATCAGTTCCCGGCTAATTTTATGTTGGTCGGAGCGATGAACCCTTGTCCGTGCGGCTGTTATCCGGATAGGTCGCGCTGTGTCTGTACGCCCGGACAAATTCAACACTATATGGGAAAGCTAAGCTCACCGTTTCTGGATAGGATTGATATTTGTGTGGAGGCACCCAAAGTGGAGTATGAGGCGCTGCGCGGAAAAAACCGGGAAGAGAGCTCAGCGGCAATACGTGAGCGGGTCTGCCGTGCGAGAGATATTCAGAAATCACGTTACCGGGAACTTGGTATCTCCACAAATTCGATGCTGGGAATGAGAGAACTAGAGAAGTATTGTGTGCTGGGGAAAAAGGAAGAAGAGCTGATGAAACAGGCGTTCTCACGTCTGGGGCTGACGGCACGTACCTATCACAAAATGCTCAAAGTAGCGCGTACCATTGCGGATCTGGAAGGGGCACAGCAAATCGGCAGTGAACATTTGATGGAGGCTCTGAGTTACCGGTCATTTGACAGGACATACGGAGGGCAGAGTTATGGAGTATGAATACTGGCTGGCCGCGATGGTAGGATTGAGTAATCAAAAGAAAATCGTGCTGCGCAGACGTGTGAAATCGGCAGAATCTATATATAATATAGAAGAAAAAGAATTAAAAAAGTTTTCATTCTTAAATGAGGCGGATTGTCATGCAATAAAAGAGGCGCAAAAAAGAATTGATTTGGACAGAGAGTACGAGCGACTGCTGCAAAAAGACATCCGGCTGATTACCTGCATGCAGACAGAATACCCGGCGAGACTGCATCATATTGCGGACAAGCCCTATGCACTTTATGTCAAGGGAAAACTGCCGGCGGAAGAACAAAAGAGTGTGGCCGTTGTAGGCGCCAGAAACTGTACCCCTTACGGAGAAAAATTTGCCCGGGAATATGCCAGAAGTCTGGCCGAATGTGGGATACAGATTATCAGCGGGCTGGCACGGGGAATTGATGGCAGCGGACAGAGGGGCGCCTTGCTGGGAGGGGGATGCACGTTTGCTGTAGTGGGGAATGGGGTCGATATCTGCTATCCGCGTGAAAACAGGGGATTGTATGAAGACATCCTGACACATGGCGGCGGGATTATGTCCGAACTGCCGCCCGGTACACCTCCGCTTTCATGGCATTTTCCACGCCGCAATCGAATCATCAGCGGACTGTCGGATCTGGTGCTGGTGATGGAGGCAAAAGAGCAGAGTGGTTCTTTAATTACCGCTGATCTGGCGCTCGAGCAGGGGAAAGACGTCTATGCGCTTCCGGGACCGGCGGACAGCGCTCTCAGCAGAGGCTGTAACCGGCTGATTGCACAGGGGGCGGGGATACTTCTGAGTCCCCGGGAACTGATGGAAGAGGCGGCAGTTTTGGGGCTTGCGGGAAGAAAAAATATTGCAGAAAATAATTCAGAAAGAAAAACAATGCTTGAAACAAAAGAAAATATGGTGTATAGTTCAGTCAACTTGTATCCTAAAAGTGCCGGGCAGATTATGGAGGAATGCGCGCTGGATGCCGGAGAGACGTTTGCAGCGCTGACCTCGTTGGAGATACGGGGAATGATACAACAGATTTCGAAGAATTATTATATAAGAACTTAGGAAAATTGGCGAGGTTTATATTCATCCTCCGAGACGGTCAGCGAGGCGGTTGGCTCGGTGTGAAAAGTAATAAAAGTTTCACAAAAAAATACAGAAAATAATACAGAACTCCCAAAAATGCTTGAAACAATAGAAAATATGGTGTATAGTTCAGTTTGCCTATACCCCAAAAGCATAGGGGATTTTTGAACGTCAAAATATGGAGGATTAGAAAATATGGCACATTATCTGGTGATTGTGGAGTCTCCGGCAAAAGTGAAGACGATTAAAAAATTTCTTGGAAGCAACTATACGGTTGCAGCATCAAACGGACACATTCGTGATTTTCCGAAGAGCAATCTGGGGATTGATGTAGAACATGATTACGAGCCGAAATATATTACAATACGCGGGAAAGGGGATATTCTTGCCGGACTTCGCAAGGAAGTGAAGAAGGCAGATAAAGTATATCTGGCAACTGACCCTGACCGTGAGGGAGAAGCGATTTCGTGGCATCTTGCAGAGGCACTGAAACTGGATAAGAAAAAGATGCGACGAATCACATTCAACGAGATTACAAAGAAGGCGGTAAAGGATTCATTGAAAACGCCGCGTGAGATTGACATGAATTTGGTGGATGCGCAGCAGGCCAGACGAGAACTTGACCGTATGATTGGTTACCGGATCAGCCCTCTTTTGTGGGCGAAAGTGAAACGGGGGTTAAGTGCGGGAAGAGTGCAGTCTGTGGCACTGCGGATTGTTGCAGACCGTGAGGAAGAAATCAATGCGTTTATCCCGGAGGAGTTTTGGACACTGGATGCTGTTTTGCAGGTAGAGGGAGAGAAAAGACCACTTACCGCAAAGTTTTACGGCACAGAGAAAAAGAAAATGACTATTTCATCCCGCGGAGAACTGGATGGAATTTTAAAAGAACTTGAGCAGGCAACGTTTCGGGTGACGGATATTAAAAACGGTGAGCGTATTCGGAAAGCACCTCTGCCGTTTACCACGAGTACACTGCAGCAGGAGGCAGCGAAAGTGTTAAATTTCGGTACACAGAAAACGATGCGGATTGCCCAGCAGTTATACGAGGGAATTGATATCAAAGGCAGTGGAACTGTCGGTGTTATCACATATTTGCGTACAGACTCCACCCGGATTTCCGACGAGGCAGATGCTGCTGCCAGAGAATATATTGCCCGGACTTATGGTGAGCAGTATGTGGCTGCCGCAAACGGTGTGAAGAAAACAGAGCAAAAGATTCAGGATGCGCATGAAGCTATCCGTCCTTCTGATATCACCAGAACACCAGCGGCGATAAAAGACTCTCTGACCAGAGATCAGTTCCGTCTGTATCAGTTGATTTGGAAACGATTTACAGCCAGCAGGATGCAGGCTGCCAGATACGACACCACATCGGTAAAGATTGGAGCGGGAGATTATCTGTTTACGGTGGCTACATCGAAACTGGCATTTGAGGGATTTCGTACCGTGTACACGGAGGCAGATGAAGAAAAGGAAGAAAATAATGTGCTTGTGAACGGGCTGAGTATGGAATCGCAGCTCACGAAGAAAGAATTGGAGACAAAACAGCATTTCACACAGCCGCCGGCACATTATACTGAGGCCTCGCTTGTGAAGACGCTGGAGGAATTAGGAATCGGTCGTCCGAGTACTTATGCACCGACTATTTCCACGATCCTTGCGCGCCGCTATATTACAAAGGAAGGTAAAAATCTATATATCACGGAGATTGGTGAAGTAGTCAACCATATTATGAAACAGTCCTTCCGGAGTATTGTGGATGTCAATTTTACGGCAAATATGGAAGGTCTGCTGGATCTGATTGCAGAAGGGCGAGTAGAGTGGAAAGAGGTCATTCGTAATTTTTACCCGGATTTGGAAGAGGCAGTGCAGATTGCAGAAAAAGAACTCGAAAGTGTGAAGATTGCCGATGAGGTGACGGATGTCGTCTGCGAAGAATGTGGACGGAATATGGTCATTAAATATGGACCGCACGGGAAATTTCTGGCGTGTCCGGGATTCCCGGAGTGTCGTAATACGAAACCGTATCTGGAAACCATAGGAGTTCCATGTCCAAAATGTGGAAAAGAGCTTGTGATTCGTAAGACTAAGAAGGGCAGAAGATATTTCGGATGTGAAAATAGTCCGGAGTGTGATTTCATGTCATGGCAGAAACCGTCAAGGGAACGGTGTCCGCAGTGTGGGGGCTATATGGTGGAGAAGGGAAACAAGCTGGTTTGCGCTGATGCAGCCTGTGGATATGTGACGACTGTTTAGTTACATTTCAAATCCATGCCCGCGTGAGGGGGAAACATAAAACCGTTCATGCGCGTACATGGGGTGCAAGGGAAAAACCGGAATAGGATTGCTATTTCAAAAATTGTGTGATAACATAGAATAAATTGATGAATTTACACAAGTTGTATATGGAATTTGGGTTAGTTTCTGGAAATGGAGGAAATCAATGAGCGTACAGTTATTAGATAAAACGAGAAAAATTAACAAATTGCTGCATAACAATAATTCCAGCAAAGTAGTGTTCAATGATATCTGTGCTGTGTTGACAGAGATTTTGGGCTCCAATGTATTGGTGATCAGCAAGAAAGGGAAAGTCCTTGGTGTAGGAAGGAACAGTAAGATAGATTCAATTTCGGAATTGCTCTCGGAAAATGTGGGCGGTTTTATTGACGGAATGTTGAATGAACGTCTTCTGAGTGTATTGTCTGTCTCTTATACACATCTGACGCTGCCGACGATACTCCTTGTG
>CALZPS010000024.1 GCA_945827765.1 uncultured Lachnospiraceae bacterium
GAGATCTAGTACGGTCTCGTGGGCTCGGAGATGTGTATAAGAGACAGGTGTCCCGATATAACCGCAGGTTCTTCTCGCTACAGACATCTTATCCTGATTACGGTTTCCGCAGTTCGGGCACTCCCAGATCAGCTTGCCGGATTCATCTTCTTTAATCAGAATCTCTCCGTCATAACCGCAGCACTCACAGTAGTCGCTCTTTGTATTGAGCTCAGCATACATGATATTGTCGTAAATAAACTGCATCACGGACAATACCGCCGGGATATTATTCTGCATATTCGGCACTTCCACGTAACTAATCGCACCGCCCGGAGACAGTTTCTGGAATTCCGACTCGAATCTCAGCTTGCTGAACGCATCAATCTCCTCGGTTACATGCACATGGTAGCTGTTTGTAATATAATTCTTATCGGTTACACCTTTGATGATGCCGAAACGTTTCTGCAGACACTTTGCAAACTTGTATGTGGTAGATTCCATCGGCGTACCATACACGGAATAGCTGATATTCTCGGCTGCTTTCCACTCCGCACACTTATCATTCAGGCGCTGCATCACTTTTAAGGCAAATTCTTTTGCCTCCGGATCCGTATGGGATTTTCCGTACATCCGCATGCACATCTCGTACAGTCCCGCATACCCCAGAGAAATGGTAGAATATCCATTGTACAAAAGCTTATCGATGGTCTCACCCTTCTTCAGACGGGCCAGTGCGCCGTTCTGCCACAAAATCGGAGCCACATCCGATACTGTGCCGCGCAGGCGCTCATGTCTGCACCGCAGTGCACGGTGGCAGAGCTCCAGTCTTTCATCCAGAATCGCCCAGAAACGATCCATATTTCCCTGGGCAGAGCAGGCCACATCCACCAGATTCAGAGTTACTACACCCTGATTGAATCTTCCGTAGAACTTGTGGCTGCCGTCCGGATTACGCTGGCTATCCTCCACAGTCAGGAAAGAACGACATCCCATACAGGTATATACCTCACCCTTTTTCAGTTCCCGCATAATCTTGGCGGAAATGTAATCCGGCACCATTCTCTTGGCCGTACATTTTGCTGCCAGCTCGGTCAAATGCCAATACTTGGAATTCTCTGTAATATTATCCTCATCCAGCACGTAAATCAGTTTCGGGAATGCGGGTGTAATCCACACGCCCTTCTCATTCTTCACGCCCTGCATCCTCTGCACGAGTACTTCCTCGATAATCATCGCCAGATCATCACGAGTACGTCCCTCCGGAACTTCATCCAGATACATAAATACCGTCACAAACGGCGCCTGCCCGTTACAAGTCATCAGTGTAATCAACTGATACTGGATGGTCTGGATACCATCTTTAATTTCATTTTTCAGTCTGCGTTCGGTAATCTTGTTAATGATTCCCTCATCCAGATTCTCTCCGCACTCCGCCCGTTCTTCCATCACTGCTTTGCGTATCTTCTGGCGGCTGATATCCACAAACGGTGCCAGATGTGACAGTGTAAATGACTGTCCGCCGTACTGGTTGCTGGCAACCTGTGCCACAATCTGCGTCGTCACATTGCATGCGGTAAAGAAACTGTGAGGTTTCTCTATCATCGTCTCACTGATAACGGTGCCGTTCTGCAGCATATCCTCCAGATTAATCAAATCACAATTGTGCTCTTTCTGCGCAAAATAGTCGGTATCATGGAAATGGATAATTCCTTCCTCATGCGCCCGCACGATTTCCTCCGGCAGAAGCACACGTCTGGATAAGTCCTTGCTGACCTCGCCCGCCATATAATCTCTCTGAGTAGAGTTGATAATCGGATTCTTGTTGGAATTTTCCTGTTTCACTTCCTCATTGATGTGCTCCAGGAGCGCCAGAATCCCGTTGTCCGTCGTGTTGGACTTACGTGTCAGCTCTCTCTTATAACGATAACGCACATATTTTTGTGCCACCTCATAACCCCTCATTTCCATAATGTGGGTCTCCACCAGGTCCTGAATGTCCTCCACGTTCACGGCGTGGGTAGATTTCTTCACTTCCTGGGCAATCGTCTCCGCAATCGCATTGATCTGAAAAATGTTCATCTGATGGATCTGCTCCACCTCGTTATTCGCCTTCTCAATCGCATTGGTAATCTTGGTAAGATCAAAATTTACTTCTTTTCCGTTTCGTTTAATGACTTTTGTCCTGACATCAACACTCATCTTGCTCTTCCTCTCCGTCTTTCTTTTGTACTTTGCTACTGATACCGCGAACAGCCCGGCATCTCATATGCCGCCCGCCGTTCTTCCTCCCGAAATACTTTATTTCGTTATCGTTTTTCGTTCACACACAATATCTTGTGTGTCTGTCTTTTATTATCATACAACATATTTGGTCTAAAGGGAAGAACAAATTTTAAAAATTTATCTGCTCTTTGTCAGACAATTCATAATTCACGGCAACGGAATCAGAATCCTTAATCGAAACCAATTATGTTCGGTACTGATATCTACCTCGCCTTTGTATCGATGTACTGTGTATTTCAAGCTCTTCAGCCCATACCCGTGGAACTCTTTTTCTTCCTTCGTCGTCACCGGCAGTTCCTGCTCAAATTGTATCTTTCCTTCATAATAATTTTCAATTTTAATTATCAGAAAATTTCGTTTGGATGACACATGCAAATGAATCATACGTTTCTCCGGCTCTGCCAGTTTCTTTTCACATTCAATCGCATTATCCAATGCATTTCCGAAAATAGAACAGATATCCATCACATCCATAAACTCAAGAAGTGAACCATCTGCCACACAGGTCAGTTCAATTTCTTCTTTCTGACACTCGATTCCTTTCGCCCCGAGCAAGGTGTCAAGCACTTCATTTCCGGTCTTGTTCTGCGTCTCATATTTTCTGATTTCTTCTTCCATCCGATCCAGACAACTGTTTTTTCTTTCATCTTTCTGTTCTGCACGCAAGGCTATAATATAATGTTTCAGGTCATGATATTTATAATTGATTAGTTCCAGCGTCTGCGAAGACTGCTGATACTGTACATATTGATTGTGCAGAATGGCGCGGATGCTTTCCAGTTCTCTGCGTACTTTCTGGTCACGCCATTGAATATGACAGGCAAACAGAGCTGCCAGCCCGGCAATATCGGCAAAGGTACGGATATTAAAGATCTCCCTCGCATACAGTCCGCTAAACGGTGTATCTCCCGTGATAAATCCCAGATTGCTTATAAAGAACACACTGCCGGTCAACATCACGACCGCCAGCAAATCCTTTGTCTCTACGTCCAGCCTCTGTTCGTTCTCCAGCACCATTTTACACAACCGCCAATACAGGAGAAATATCGCTCCAAATGACAAAATCAACACTGAATATTCATACAATGCCGCATGGGCAACAAATTTCCTGCGGCCAAACAGATAAAGCTGCCATTCGAGCGAGGCCGCCGTCTCCGCCATGATAAATGCATAAGCCCCATAATAGATGGCATCTTTCCAGCCTGCATCCGCACAGAGTGCTATAAAAAGAACCATCAGCCCGATGGCCGCAAACATACACGGAAGCCACCATATCATTTCCAGCCCTCCGGTCACTTCCAGAAACAGCATCTGAATCACCAGTGCGCAGCCACATGACAGTGCCAGTTTCCACCCTGTGAACCTCTTTTTTATATGAAAGATAATCACCATACACGCCAGCCACTCTGCCAGCGCCGTGTAGTACCGGGGAATATCCGGCAATATTTCCTGCCAATCATGCATCTCTACACCTCATTTGTTTGTTTTTCGCTCATCTGATTTTATTCCATTTCTCCCCAATAGCGGGTCAGATCCTGCATGAATTTTTTCATTCCCTGACGGCTGAGCAGAAGATGCTCTCCGTTTATCTGCGCGCATTTATCCTTTACGCCTTCCACATGCTCAAGATTAATCAGATAGCCTTTGTTTCCTCTGGAAAAATGGGATTTCCCCAGCATTTCCTCAGCGGACTTCATCGTGCCGGACGAAACGATAATCCCGTTTTTCGTATGATATCGCAAAGTATGACCTTCACTTTCCACATAATAAATATCCGTCACCGCGATTCTCTGCACCCCGCCTTTGACCTGCACCGTGATATGACGACTGTGCCGTTTATGCAGCTTATCCAGTGCCTTGGAAAGTTTCTGGCTGAATGAAAAATAGGACACCGGTTTTAACACATAATCCATCGCATCTACCTGATACCCCTGAATCGCATACTGTGTCATGTTCGTGATAAAAATCAGGATTACTTCCGCATCCTGCCTGCGGATTTCCTCTGCCGCCGTCATCCCGTCGACAAATTTCAGCTGGATATCCATCAATACGATATCGAACTGGGCGCGATATGCCCGCAAAATATCATCTCCGTCCCGATATACACTAATCTGCAGTATTTCCCCGCTCTCTTCTTCATAGCGCTGTAAATATTCCGTAATCTGATTTCTGTAAATCTCTTCATCCTCAACCACTGCAATCCGAACCATATATCTACCCCAATCTGAAAATTTCAGGCAGCACACCTCCTGCCCGGCCTACACTTTCTTTCGGACAGTACACTTTTCGCTCACCCGGCTCTGCCCTTTACAAATATTTTACCATGAGCGCAGATAAAAAACCAGAATGAATCATAGAATGTTTTCTCTCAGTTCTGGTATTTTTGTTAGAATTGTGTTACACTGTATAAAGTTTAAGCAAACATTTATGAAACTCAGCTTTTCATTCACTTTTGCGGAAAGGAGACATCATTCATGGTAAATTTGCGACCGTTTTGTGCAGTCCGCCCTGCGAAAGAGTATGCAGCATCCATCGCTGCCCTTCCTTATGATGTTTACGACCGTACACAGGCCAAAGCCGCCGTGAGCCGCAATCCTCTCTCTTTTTTGAAGATTGACCGGGCAGAAACACAGTTTTCCGATGAAACAGATATGTATGCCGACGCAGTATACGAGCAGGCCGCACGTAGTCTTACAGAGATGCTCACAGATGGATATTTTATCCGTGAGGATAAGGCATGTTACTATATCTATTCACTGACGATGCAGGGGCATGTGCAGAACGGACTGGTCGGCTGTACATCAATTGACGATTATCTGCACGGTACCATCCGCCGGCACGAGAATACATTGCCCGCCAAAGAGCTTGACCGGATTCGCCATATCGACACATTAAATGCTCAGACCGGGCCGATTTTTCTTGCTTACCGTGCCCGCGCCGAACTTCGCAGCTGGATTGCTGCACAAAAGCAACGGCCGGCTCTATACGATTTTACGAGCGAAGATGGCATCAGACATCAGGTGTGGAAGATTTCTGACGACACAGAAATTGCCCGAATCACCCAATTATTCGCAGAAATGGAGGCCGTTTATATCGCCGACGGCCATCACCGTGCCGCATCTGCGGTCAAAGTCGGACTGAAACGTCGGGAAACCGTTCCCTCATATGACGGAACGGAAGAATTCAACCACTTCCTCTCCGTATTATTTCCGGCAGACGAATTGCAGATTTTCCCTTACAACCGAATTGTGACCGGTTCCCCGCGTTATACGCCTTCCGTTCTTTTAGAAAAACTGAAGGATTCTTTTGAGGTAACCGTTTGTCCTCACGGTCTCTGTCCGCCGCAGAAAAAAGGAGAGATTACGATGTATCTGAAAGGGACGTGGTATCGTCTGGAAGCCAAAACCGCTCTCTTTTGCGGTGACCCGGTGCAGGATTTGGATGTCTCTGTTTTGCAGGATACGATTCTCGAACCGTTATTTGACATCCACGATGCAAAAAACGACCCCCGGATTTCATTTGCCGGCGGTGTCCGCGCTGCTGAAGAATGGATGGAACTGGCAGAAAAGCAGCCGGATAAGGTCATGTTTTTCATGTATCCTACTTCCATGGAGGAAGTACTTGCTGTCGCGGATGCCAAACGGCTGATGCCGCCAAAGTCCACATGGTTTGAGCCGAAACTGCGCAGTGGCCTGTTTATTCACGAAATATAATTCAGCCAGCCATTTTTTGGCGGGAAGGGGGTATCTTTACCCATGTTCAATATATACAAAAAAATGATAAGCGAGGTAGAAGAAATGGAAAGAAATGCGCCATGTTGGTGTGGCAGCGGGCTAAAATACAAAAAATGTCATATGCCAATCGAAGAAAGAATGCGGATTCACGCAGACCGGGGAGAGATTGTCCCCAAACGCAAATTATTGAAGACACCTTATCAGATTGAAAAAATCAAAAAGAGCGCTGCGCTCAACACCTTGGTGTTGGACACGGTTGCCGAGAAAATCCATATCGGAATGAGTACCGAAGAAATTGACCGGATTGTCTATGATGTCACAACAAAACACGGCGGTATTCCGGCGCCCCTGCATTATCAGGGATTCCCCAAAAGTGTTTGTACTTCCATCAACAATGAAGTCTGCCACGGAATTCCCGACAAAGATATCATTTTAAAGGAGGGGGATATCATCAATGTGGATGTTTCCACCATCCTCGACGGATACTATTCTGACGCATCAAGAATGTTTAAGATGGGAAAAGTTTCGGAGCGTGCCGAGCGGCTTGTCCGTGTAACAGAAGAATGTGTCGAGCTTGGTCTGGCAGCCGCTAAGCCATGGGGACATCTCGGTGATATCGCAGATGCCATCAATTCTCATGCCAAGGCAAATGGCTACTCGGTTGTTGTTGATATCGGCGGACACGGTATCGGGCTGGATTTCCACGAAGATCCTTTTGTCAGCTACGTCACGCCCAAGGGCAGTGAAATGCTGCTCGTTCCCGGCATGATGTTTACCATCGAGCCGATGATCAATGAGGGCAGTCCGGATTTTTATGTCGACGAATTGAATGACTGGACTGTCTATACGATTGACGACGGACTGTCCGCCCAGATTGAATATATGGTACTTGTAAAGGAAGACGGTGTGGAAGTATTGACGAAATAATTTGAGCCAAAGAGGTGTGACTCATGCAAGTCACACCTCTCCCTGTTTAGGACTATCCATTTCCCGACAGCCCCCTTTTGCAACTCATAATATCCTGTTATGGCTTAGGAAGTGTAAACCACCCCGCCATCCGTAAGCATTACGGTCTTTTCGCCCCGCACTCGGAACAGAATTTTCCTTTATTTACAGCACCGCAGGTACATGTCCAACTCTCAGCCGGTTTCGATGCCCCCATCGCATATAGATTCTGCACATTTGCACCACCTGCCTGCTGTGCCATGCCCATCCCCATAAATCCTGTCATTGCGCCGCTTTCATTGGCTGCTGCCATACGCATGGCGTCCGCCTGTGCGCCGACCAGATTGGCTGCTGCCATATTGGGGTCTCGCAGAACGGCTGCTTTCTGCATCTGCTTAATCATATCTTCGTCTTCTTTCGATGCCGTCACACTGTTCACACCAAAGGAGAACACCTCAATTCCCCTTGTTTCCAGCCATTTTTTAGATAATACTTCATTGAGGGCATCGGCAATCTCCATCGTGTGACCCGGCAGCGCACTGTAACGGATTCCCAGCTCTGAGATTTTGCAGAAAGCCGGCTGCAAAGCAGTCAATAACTCCGTTTTGAGCATCGAGTCAATTTGATCTCTCGTATATACATTGCTGATATTTCCGCATACATTTTTATAAAACAGCATCGGATTAACAATCCGGTAAGAATATTCTCCGTTACAGCGGATTGCAATGTCCACATCCAGACCGATATTTGTGTCAACCACACGGAACGGTACCGGATTTGGTGTGCCGTACTTGTTGCCGGGAATCTCTTTGATATTAAAATAATAAATCCGCTGGTCTCTGCCTGTTCCGCCGCCAAATTGGAAACGCTCCCACGACTCTTTGACAATTCCTTTCAGACCGCTCTTCAATTCGCCGGCAAACACCGACGGACTGTTTCCGGTCTGATAGGTGTATGAGCCCGGCTCGGCGCATACATCCAATATTTTTCCGTTTTCTACGATCATCATACACTGTCCGTCTGCCACCGCAATATTGGAGCCGTCCGTGATGATGTTGTCATTTCCTTTTGTGTTGGATGAACGTCCGTTCATTCGTTTCTCTCCCCGTGCCACCAAGACATCTTCATCCAATGCGTCACAATAGAAATACTCTTTCCACTGATCCGCCAGTGTGCCGCCTACAGCACCAAATGCTGCCTTGATAAGTCCCATAATAACATCCTCCTTGAATTCATATTGTGTATATGTAAGTTGTTAAAATTTCCCGCTTGTACCCGAGCTTGTTGAATGCATACTCGAGCTGCTGTTATTGTCTGACTTTGGTATCGGTGTCCTGCTCACGGTGTGATACAGGAAAATATCAGATGACCTCGTCAGCTGAAAACTGCCGGGTTTCAAATATTGGCGCGCCTCATTTTGCACAACTCTAGTATTCATGCCCTTTTTCCATATATTTACAATCAATGTCGATATCACCAGCGAAAGCACAAAAGCTACTGCTATAATCAGCCAGACAGGAACAGATTCCCGATAGGGATGTTCCTCAGAATAAGGCTCCTTTGCATCTGCTTCCGCCAAAAACTGCATACTCAAGTCTGCGAACTCGGCAAATGCTTCATAATAATCCCCGTCTGAAAGCTTTTCTACGACAACTCCGCCGATTTGCTCTCGTCCATAAGTATTAAATACACGTTGTGCGCTGCCGATGGTCTGGATGCCCCAGTCACGCTCTGACATGCTGACCGCCAGCATGATTCCATTCTCCGACTCCGCAGGGAACGGATGCTTTGCAAACAGTCCCTTCTGCCATTCCAGAATGTCTCCTCCGCCAAAATCATCCACTGTCACGACAGCCACAATCACACCGTATGTATCATATGCGAGCTGACATTTCTCATAGAGTATCTGCTCTTCTTCCTCGTCAAGAAGGTCTGCACGGTCGATTATCCAGCTCTGACCTGTACCATATGCAGTCAAATCATCCTGCTGACCTTCCGCACAGCTTACATGCGCATTCCACGGCAGTCCCAAAACCAATATAGCAGCAGCGAGTATCATACCGATGCTCTTTAGTAATCTCTGTCTCTTCAACCGCATCACAGCACACCTCCAAACAATAGAATCCCGATCACGGAAAACAATATGGTTCCCAATGCTGTGAATCCCCACAAATACTTCCAGTATGCGCCTTTATCTACCGGGAGTTCCCCGACCATCTTTCCGGTCTGTCCATTGATGGCAAACTGATATTTTTTCTTATCATACACCATCTCAAACAACCATACCGGAAACAGCGCATAACTGATTTTTCCGCTTTGTGCATCCATCTGCCGACGTTTCGGCACCACTGTCTCATATCCCACAACAGTATTTCTCAGGGCTGATTCTGCCGTGTTATACAGACGTTCCTTCGCGCGTTTTTCGGCTGTCTTTGCGTCAACATCGTATTTATCCGTCTCATACCCGGCGAGATATGCCGGATTGAATGCTGTTACATCCTTATAGTCAAACGGTTCGATCGATTCAGTTGTGGCATCCTCCATCTCCACACTTCCGTCGACCGGCACATGATAAAATGTCATCTCTCCGCCACGCTGCACCAGATAATGAGATGTCTCTACATAGTTATAGTCCGAATCGCTCCAACAACGGGTGCGGGTCGTATGGAAACTCATATCCGCCTGTGCCTCACAGTCAAACAGCCAGTACGGCACATAATACCCTTTGAGATTCTTCAGATAACTCTTATCTTTAAACCCTCGCGGCAGAAGACGTTTTCCTTTGCAGAAATGCTCCATTTTCTGCTTTGCATCCGATGCATCTACCTGAAACGGAATCATACAATCCGGTTCATATTCTCCCGATGCAGTGGCTTTGATGACAACCACATTGTCACAATACGGACATTTTGTACTGATCGTATCCTCGTCAACCTCGATTTCAGCCGCACAAGACGGGCAGATATATTTTCCGTCTTCTGTCCGCTTTGCACACTCGGCCTCTTTTTGATATTCCCAGTGCAGGTCCGGCTCTACATCACTTTTCCCGGCAGCCTCCCATTCTTCCACTGCTGACGGTTCATATTCATTTCCGCAGCTAGCACATTTTAATTTCTGTGCTCTTGAAGAAAATGTCAATGCATCTCCACAGCAGGGACATTTATATTCCACAAAATCCATCCTCATCCCTCCAGCTTTTCTTCCTCTACCAGATACAACGGTCTCTTCTTCGTCTCAAGATAAGTCTTTGCCATGTATTGTCCGATGATTCCCATACACAAAAGCTGCACCCCGCTCACAAGCATAATGATGCAGACCAGAGAAGGCCAGCCGGAGGTCGGGTCTCCAAACACCAGCGTACGCACGATGATAAAAAGGATCGCCAAAAAAGCAGCCACGCAGAACACCAGTCCCAGAATCGATACAAATTTCAGGGGAAATGTCGAAAATGCCACAATTCCGTCCAGTGCATACAATGTCAGAGTCCAGAAAGACCACTTTGTCTCTCCTGCTGCGCGTTCGATATTTTCATATTCCAGCCATTTCTTTTTGAATCCTACCCAGCCGAAAATCCCTTTGGAGAATCGATTATACTCTCCCATGCTGAGGATTCCCTTGCGGACTTTCTGATTCATCATCTGAAAATCACGTGCACCGTCCACCACCTCTGTCTGCGACATACGGTTCATGATTTTATAAAACAGACGTGCGAAAAAGGAACGGACAGGCGGTTCGCCCTTTCTGGATACCCGGCGGGAACCGACACAATCATACCCTTCCTCGGTAATGCTGTAAAGCATTTGTGGCAATAATGCCGGCGGATCCTGTAAATCTGCATCCATGATGGCCACATAATCCCCGGATGCTTTCTCAAGTCCTGCATAAATCGCCGATTCTTTACCGAAATTACGCGAGAAAGATACATAGTGCACCTGTTCGTCTTCCGCTGACAAGCGACGCAGCACTTCCAACGTTCTGTCTGTCGAACCATCGTCGATAAACAAATATTCTACATGAACCTGCGGCAACTCTGCCTCCACCTTTTTGGTTTCTTTATAAAACAGAGGAATGGCTTCCTCTTCATTATATGCCGGAACTATCAGTGTCAACTGTTTTTTTTCCATGTTTCCCCTGACCCTTTCATACTTCTATGATTTTTCACCATTTTACGAGAACATATTCAAAAGTGCATCTTTCAGCTCTGTCAGTTTTTGTTCTGCGTCATCCAGATCCGTACCTTTCACGCCAAAATAAAACTTGATTTTCGGCTCCGTACCGGACGGGCGGATACAGCACCACGCATGATTTTCCAACTCATAATACAGTACATTGGAAGCCGGAAGTCCGGTCGGTTCCACTTCCCCTGTCAAAAGACTGGTCCTTGTGTCTGCCTTGTAATCTCTCACTGCCATCACTCGATAAGATGCCAGTTCCTTCGGAGGATTTTGGCGGGCATTGTCCATCATTTCCTGAATCTTTCTGGCTCCGTCCATACCTTTGAGAGTGATCGTCTCCAGTCCCTCACGATAGAATCCATACTTCTGATACATCGCCAGCATCGCATCCCACAGTGTCATATTTTTCTTTTTATACCACGAAGCCACCTCGCACAGCATCATCACCGCCACACAGGCATCCTTATCTCTGGCGTATGTTCCCGCCAGACAGCCATAGCTTTCTTCCAGTCCGAACACATAATTGTAAGTTCCCTGCTCTTCAAACAAGCGAATCTGCTCTCCGATATATTTAAAGCCGGTCAGCACCTCAATGAGTGCAACCTGATAATCCTGCGCAATTGCCTTCGCCATGTCCGTTGTCACAATCGTTTCAACCAGCGCCGGATTTTGTGGCATTGTTCCTGTTGCTGTCCGTTCTTTCAAAATATATTCTGCAATCAGCATCCCGGACATATTTCCGGTAAAGGAAATATATTCCCCGCTTTTTGTGCTGTCTCTTATACACATCTGACGCTGCCGACGATACTCCTTGTGTA
>CALZPS010000025.1 GCA_945827765.1 uncultured Lachnospiraceae bacterium
TCCGGGAACTGAAGATGAAAGTACAGAACAAGTACGAAAGATAAGTGAAGGTGAGGAAAGAAAATATGGAAAGGACGTTCTCGCACAGGCAGATTTGAGCCTGTCATATTCCAAAGAGGAATATCGCAAGCGACTGAAAAAAGCACAGGATAAAATAAAACGACTGCACGGCGAACTATATCGCAGGCGAATTCCTGTCGTGATCGCCTTTGAAGGCTGGGATGCAGCGGGAAAAGGGGGCGCGATCAAACGTCTGACTGAAAAAATGGATTCCAGAGGATTTGAAGTGATTCCGGTCGCAACACCGAATGATCTGGAGAAATCCCATCATTATTTATGGCGGTTCTGGAAATCAATGCCCAAAAACGGTCATATTGCCATCTTTGACCGGACGTGGTATGGGCGAGTTATGGTAGAGAGGATAGAAGGGTTCTGCTCCCGCCCGGAATGGCAGAGAGCCTACCGTGAAATCCGGGAAATGGAAAAAGAATTGACAGACCATGGCGCAATTGTCCTCAAATTCTGGATGCAGATTGATAAGGATGAGCAAAAAAAACGAAAGTGCGGTCTGTGAGATGATTGACCAGACATCCACGGATTATGCGCCATGGATAATTGTGGAAGGGAACAATAAGTATTATGCAAGAATAAAGGTGCTTGAGTCAGTGATTGCGGCTGTGGAAGAGCGGTTGAGGCACTGTTAGTAAAAAAATCAAAATAAAAAAAGGAAATCGATAACTTTTATCGAATATAGTAATTGAGAATATTTTTGACAGGAGGTATACATGTATTATTCAGACGAGCTGATTGAAGAAATAAGAGCAAAGAATGATATCGTAGATGTAATCTCCGGTTATGTTCGATTGCAGAAAAAAGGAAGTTCCCATTTTGGTCTTTGCCCCTTTCACAATGAGAAATCCCCTTCGTTTTCTGTGAGCCGAAATAAACAGATGTACTATTGCTTTGGCTGCGGTGCGGGAGGCAATGTGATTACATTTTTGATGGAATATGAGAACTATTCTTTTCTGGAGGCCGTGCAGGCACTTGCAGAACGTGCCGGCGTGGAGCTTCCCAAGATGGAATACTCAAAAGAGGCAAAAGAAAAAGCAGATTTGAAAGCCACTTTGCTGGAAATCAACAAGGCGGCAGCCCAGTACTTTTATGTACAATTAAAATCGCCGCAGGGTCAGACGGCCCATCGGTATCTCACAGAACGCGGGCTTTCCGAGGAGACGATCAAAGCCTTCGGCCTCGGGTATTCCAATAAAACAAGTGATGATTTGTATCAGTATCTGCGGAAGAAGGGTTATACAGAAGAACAGATTCGTCAGGCAGGGCTGATTAGTACAGATGAAAAGCACGGAGTTTATGATAAGTTCTGGAATCGGGTGATGTTTCCGATTATGGATGCCAACAGCCGGGTAATTGGTTTCGGAGGAAGGGTAATGGGAGATGCAAAACCAAAGTATCTAAATTCTCCGGAGACCCCGGTCTTTGATAAGAGCCGAAATCTGTATGGGCTGCATCGGGCAAGGACATCGCGGAAACCATACTTTTTATTGTGTGAAGGCTACATGGATGTGATATCGATGCATCAGGCAGGCTTTACGAATGCAGTCGCATCGCTCGGCACCTCACTCACTACCGGACATGCCTCTTTGATTAAGCGGTATGTGCAGGAAGTATATCTGGTATATGACAGTGATGAGGCCGGAACAAAAGCGGCACTCAGGGCAGTTCCTATCTTAAAGGAAGCAGGAATTGCAGCAAAAGTCATCCGCATGGAGCCTTACAAGGATCCGGATGAATTTATCAAACATTTGGGCGCGGATGAATTTGAAAAACGCATCGGCAGTGCCCGCAATGGATTTATGTTTGGTCTGGAAATTCTGGAAAAGAATTATCATATGGACTCACCCGAAGAAAAAACTGCATTTTTTCAGGAGGCTGCCCGCCGTCTGATGGGGTTTGAAGATGAGCTTGAGCGCAATAATTACATAGAGGCAGTGGCAAAAACGTATCATGTAAGTGCGGAGAGCTTACAGAAACTGGTTACCAAAACAGCTGTCAGGGAGGGCATGGCAAAACCGGTGAGCCGTCCGAAAACAGCCGGGGAAACTAAGATCAAGAAAGAAGATGCGAGGAAGACTTCACAGAAAGTCCTTCTGACATGGATGATTGATGAGGAACGTTGTTTTCGGGCAATCCGCGAGTTTGTCGGTCCGGAAGATTTCACGGAACCATTATACAGGACGGTGGCAGAGCTTTTGTATCGTCAGTACGAAGAAGGGAAACTGAATCCGGCCGAGATTCTCAATCATTTTCAGGAGGAAGAAGAACACCGGGAGGCTGCATCTTTGTTTCATACAAGGATTCGCGAGCTGACGACTGGGCAGGAGAAAGAACGGGCATTAAAAGAAACGATTCGGCTTGTAAATGAAAACATTATCTATATCAGAATTAAGAATCTGCCGCCGGCGGATATGGCGGGGCTTCAGCAACTGATGAATGAGAAGAGAAATCTCTCAGAAATCGAGAAACTGCATATTTCTTTTGATTAAGGATAAAATAAAACAAGATGTCTGTATATGCGCTACAGACATGGGAAGGAAGGACACATGGAAGAGAATAGCACACAGAAATTTTTGGAGCGCTTAAAGGAATTGGTTGCACTGGGAAAAAAGAAAAAAGGAGTTCTGGAGCTGCAGGAAATTAATGACTTTTTTCACGATATGGAACTGAATCCGGAACAGATGGAGAGAGTATTTGATTATCTGGAGAGTAATAATGTGGATGTATTGCGGATTGGACCAGATGAAGATATCGATGTGGATCTGGATTTGAATCTGGATCTGGATATGGATTTAGACCTTGACTCGAACATAGATATGGATGTCATGCTGGCAGACGAAGAAGAGGTGGATGTAGAAAACATTGACCTGTCAGTGCCGGAGGGAGTCAGCATTGAAGATCCTGTTCGTATGTATCTGAAAGAAATCGGCAAGGTACCGCTTTTGAGTGCGGAGCGTGAGATTGAACTGGCTCAGAGAATGGAAGAAGGGGACGAGGATGCAAAGAAAGAACTGGCAGAGGCAAACCTTCGTCTTGTTGTCAGCATTGCCAAACGCTATGTAGGACGGGGAATGCTCTTCCTGGATCTGATTCAAGAAGGAAATCTCGGACTCATTAAGGCGGTAGAGAAGTTTGATTACCACAAAGGATATAAGTTTAGTACCTATGCGACATGGTGGATTCGTCAGGCAATCACCAGAGCTATTGCGGATCAGGCGAGAACCATCCGTATCCCGGTGCATATGGTGGAAACAATCAACAAATTAATCCGTGTGTCAAGACAGCTTTTGCAGGAACTGGGACGTGAACCCACGCCGGAAGAGATTGCAGAAGAGCTGGACATGCCGGTGGAGCGTGTACGTGAGATTTTAAAAATTTCTCAGGAGCCGGTGTCGCTCGAGACTCCAATCGGAGAGGAGGAGGACAGCCATCTGGGAGACTTCATTCAGGATGATAATGTACCGGTTCCGGCAGAGGCTGCGGCACAGACATTGCTCAAAGAGCAGTTGGATGAAGTCCTTGACACGCTGACGGAGAGAGAGCAGAAAGTGCTGCGTCTGCGTTTTGGCATGAATGACGGGCGTGCCCGCACTCTGGAAGAAGTGGGAAAAGAGTTTGATGTCACAAGAGAACGTATCCGTCAGATTGAGGCTAAGGCACTGCGTAAATTAAGACATCCAAGCCGCAGCCGCAAATTACGGGATTATCTGGATTAGGGAGTGCATGATTCAGGTTCCGTGAATGCTGAGGGAAAAGGAGCAAATGATGGAGTTATCAAAACGATTACAGGCTGTGGCGGCTCTGGCAGCGCAGGGAGATACAATCGCGGATATAGGCACTGACCATGCTTATATCCCGATTGAACTGATACAGAGACGGGTGATTTCCTACGCCATTGCCATGGATGTCCATAGAGGGCCACTTGAGCGCGCCGCCGCGCATGTTCAGGCGGCGGAACTGGAGAAAAAGATTGAAATGCGGCTTTCCGACGGATTTGAAAAACTATCTCCGGGCGAAGTAGATTGTGCGGTCTTGGCGGGCATGGGCGGCAATCTGGTGATGAAGATTTTAAAAGACAATATGCGTGTGACGTGCAGTCTGAAAAGCTGTATTTTACAGCCGCAGTCGGAGATTGCAAAAGTAAGAGCCTTTCTGATAGAGGAAGGTTTTTTGATTATAGCGGAAGATATGGTGTGCGAGGATGGTAAGTATTATCCGATGATGAAAGTTCTTACACCGGGAAATGGCCCGGCAGAGCCAATGTGGGATGAGGTACAGCTTAGATTCGGAAAACTGCTGCTGGAAAAGAAACATCCGGTACTGAGACAACTTTTGCAGCGCGACCTTAAGCTGACAGAAGATATATTAAACAATCTGCCATTAGGCGGCGGGGAGCGGATCGAGAATAGGAAAGTTCAGCTGAATCAGGAAATCAGGTATATCCGGGAGGGATTGAAATATTATGAAATGTAGGGAGATCATTGAGATAATAGAAAAAAAGTATTCGCCGTCGGCAGCTCTTGATTTTGATAATGTCGGTCTTTTGGCAGGAAATACTGAAAAGGAAGTGAAGCGGATTTATCTGGCGCTGGATGCAACGACAGAGGTGATTCAGCATGCTGTTGAATGGAAGGCAGATATGTTGCTGACACATCATCCGTTGATTTTCACCCCGCTAAAAAGAGTCACGAATGAGGATTTTGTCGGCCGCAGAGTTATGGAACTGATTCAGAATGATATTTCCTACTATGCGATGCATACGAATTATGATGTGCTGGGCATGGCAAAGCTGATCGAAGGCGTACTCGGACTGAAGGACGCACGGACTCTGGATGTGACGACAGAGACAGAAGACCCGGAAGAAGGCATCGGCAAAATCGGAGCATTGTCCAAAGAAATGAGACTGCGTGAATGCTGTGAATATGTGAAGCAATGTCTGCATTTAGATTCAGTCCGTGTTTTCGGAGATTTGGATATTAGCGTAAAGCAGATGGCAGTGTCTCCGGGATCCGGTAAAAGCGCCATTCGCCCGGCGCTGCTGAAAGGTGCGGATGTACTGGTGACCGGTGATATCGGTCATCACGAAGGTCTGGATGCGTGGGAACAGGGTCTGGCCATTATTGATGCAGGTCATTATGGGACGGAATATCTGTTTATGGAGGATATGAAACAATATCTTCTCAGTCATACAAAAGATGTTGAGTTTATGACGGAACCGATGAGGGTTCCATTCCGGGTGATATAAGAAGAATGTAAGACAGAAAGTAGAAACAGAGGAAAGGACACAACATGGCAGAACAGTTTTATGAGGTAGTAGTCGGAGATATTACAAAGAGCTACAAAGAAGGTACCACATACCAGAAGATAGCGGAAGACTTCCAGTACTTGTATGAACATCAGATTGTTCTGGTGTTTGTCAATCATTTTCGGCTGCAGGAACTGAGCAGGACACTGCAGGAGGACAGTAAGCTTGAATTTATTACGACAGCCGACAAAATCGGTCATGACACTTACAAACGAAGTCTGTGTCTTCTGCTGGTCAAGGCAGTGCATGATGTGGGCGGGCATGACAAAGTGGAACGCGTGCGGATTCACTTCTCTCTCAGTAAAGGGTATTTTTGTACCCTGGAAGGGGATGTCAGCATCTCGGAAACCTTTTTGCGGGATGTGGAACAAAGAATGCACAAGCTGGCAGAAGACCGGATTCCCATCATCAAACAATCCGTGCATACAGCGGAGGCCATGCGGATGTTTCATAAATATAAGATGTATGACAAAGAGCGGCTTTTGGCATATCGGAGAGTGTCAAAGGTTAATATTTACAAGCTGAATGAATTTGAAGACTACTTTTATGGATACATGGTACCCGATACCGGTTATCTGCGATGGTTTTCCCTTCATTCCTACGCTGACGGATTTGTTTTACAGATGCCGACGGTTCATGCACCCGAGACAGTGCCGCCCTTTGAACCGCAGAGGAAATTATTCCGGGTATTAAAAGAGAGCGTAGAGTGGGGCGACATGCAAGAGATAGACACGGTAGGCGCGTTAAATGACCGGGTGACAAAACAGAATATGCAGGAGACTGTGCTGGTACAGGAAGCATATCAGGAACGGAAAATCGGCGAGATTGCAAGGCAGATTGCAGAACGGAAAAATGTAAAATTTGTTCTCATTGCAGGTCCTTCATCCTCCGGAAAGACAACATTCAGTCATCGCCTGTCGATTCAGCTGCGGGTAAATGGGATGATTCCACACCCGATTGCCGTGGACAATTACTTTGTAGACCGGGAGCATACCCCCAGAGATGAAAAAGGAAACTACAATTTTGAATGTCTGGAAGCAATCGATGTGGAGCAATTTAATCAGGATATGCGTGCACTACTAAATGGCGAGCAGGTCTACCTGCCGGTATTTAATTTCAAAACCGGAAAGAGGGATTACCAGACAACGCCAAAACAGCTGGGTGAGCATGATATTCTGGTGATTGAAGGGATTCATTGCTTAAATCCACTGCTGACAGCGCAGTTGAATGATGAGAATAAATTTAAAATCTATATCAGCGCCCTGACGCAGTTAAACGTCGATGAACACAATCGTATTCCAACTACGGACGGAAGGCTGATTCGCCGGATTGTGCGTGATGCCAGAACCAGAGGAACCACGGCAAAACAAACGATTGCGATGTGGAATTCAGTACGCCGGGGCGAGGAAGAAAATATTTTCCCCTATCAGGAGGAGGCTGATATCATGTTCAACTCTTCTCTGGTGTATGAGCTGGCAGTGCTGAAACAATATGTGGAGCCATTGCTTTTTGAGGTGGAGAGAGACAGTGCGGAATACGCGGAGGCGAAACGCCTTTTGAAGTTTTTTGACTATTTTATAGGAATCGGCAGCGAATGTGTGCCGACGAACTCCCTGCTGCGGGAATTCATCGGCGGAGGCTGTTTTCAACTGTAAAAATCAACAATGCGATCCATACGGCTGCTCATGTTCTGGAAAAGCATATCGACCAGAGTGACGGCAGCCATGGACTCAACAACCACAACTGCTCGCGGCACGATAATCGGGTCGTGCCGCCCGTGTATAACAAGCTCTGTATTTTCACCGTCTATGTTCACGGTATGCTGCGTCTGGGCAATCGAAGGCGTCGGCTTGACGGCTGCCCGCATGACGATGTCAAAACCGTCACTCATTCCGCCGAGGATGCCGCCGGCATGATTGGTTGCTTTCTCAAGCACTCCGTCCTTTATAAAAAATGCATCATTATTTGTACTGCCGTTTTTTTGTGCCGCCTGCATTCCTGCTCCGAACTCCACCGCTTTGACGGCTCCGATAGAAAGGATTGCCTTACCTAAATTGGCATCGAGTTTTTCAAAAACCGGTTCCCCGATACCCGCGGGCATTCCGCTGACGACACATTCGATGATGCCGCCGGCAGAATCTTTTTGCGCCATCATCTGTGAGAGGTATTCCTCAGCTTTCTGTGCCTGTTCGTTATTCGGCATATAAAGTTTATTTTCGTGGATCTGCTCGAAATGGTAATCCTGTTCCTCTACCGTCACCGGACCAATCGACTTCGCGTAGGTCGTGATATGAATGCCAAGCTGCTCTAAAATCTTTGCGGCAACCGCCCCCGCAGCTACCCGGCCGATCGTTTCGCGTCCGGAGGAACGTCCGCCGCCGCGGTAGTCCCTGAATCCATATTTCTGTGTATAAGTGTAATCTGCATGACCGGGACGATAGACAGAGGCAATATTACCGTAGTCGCGGGAGCGCTGATCCTGATTGCGCACAATCAGGGAGATCGCAGTGCCGGTCGTATAACCTTCAAACACACCTGATAAAATCTCAACACTGTCGCTTTCCCGGCGCTGGGTCGTGAATTTGCTCTGCCCCGGTTTGCGCCTGTCCAAAAACATCTGAATATCGGTCTCTGAAAGCGCAATCCCTGCCGGACAACCGTCAATGACAACGCCGATTGCAGGACCATGGGACTCGCCCCATGTTGTTATTTGAAAAAGTTTTCCAAAACTGGAACCACTCATGATATATCACCATCCTTATGAACATATAGATTTATTATAAAAGATGAATATCGAATATGCAATGCTGAACTTTTACTAATATTTTCTTCGTTAATTTTTTCTTAAGAGTGATATTTTACTGTACAACACTTAGAGCAACATGGTATACTGGAAACAAATGAGCCGGGGGTCAAAAGGTGTTTTGCCCCTGGTATCAACAAATGAGTTACCCGACAAATGAGACTGACGTCGATTTCTTCGTGTTTCGCACTCTTAAAATCGACGAAAACATGATTAAATATATTAGCAGGGGAGTAAAAGAATGAGCAAAAATGAGTTCCATGACCCGGATATCATTTATCTGGATGAAGAAACGGAAGAGAAAGAGAAAACAGAAAGACCAAAACGTGTGAGAAAAAAGAAAACAAGTGTGCCGAACTGGAAGAAGTACGGGCTGCCGGCCGGCGCGGTGCTTGGTGTCTTAGTCCTATTATATGTAGGTGTTACTGTCTACTTTATGGGGCATTTCTTTGTGAATACCAGGATGGGAGGATATGATTTATCCGGCAAGAGTGTTTCCGATGCAGAGGATTTCTGGAAAGAACACATTTCAGAGTATGTTCTGACAGTGAAAGAAAATGGCGGAGACACGGAAAAGATCAAAGCCTCGGAGATCGGGCTTGTTTATAAAGCGAGCGATTCTATTCAGAAAGCACTCAAAGAGCAGAATGCGTTTTTGTGGCCTGCCGCTTTTTTTAAAGATACGGAATTGAATTCAGCGGTTGATATTTCTTATGATGAGAAGAAATTAGAACAAAGGATTGCTGATTTGAACTGTCTGAAGAAAGAACAGCTCCCTTCGGTTTCGGCATATCCGAAGTATAATGGGGAAAAATTTGTTCCGGAACCGGAAGTGGTGGGGACGGCAATCGATGTGGAAACCTTGAGTAAAAAAATCAAAAGCTCGATTGAGTCGCTGACACGGCAGCTGGATATGAAAGAAGAGGAGTGTTACAGTTTTCCGAAATATACGGCAGATTCTCCGGAATTAGAAAAAGCCTGCGAGGAAATGAACCAATATCTGCGGGCAAGTATTACTTATCAGATGGATACCGATGTCGTGCTGGACAAAGATATCATCGCTACATGGCTGTCGGTGGATGAAGATATGAACGTGATCTTTTCGGAGGATGCACTGCGGGCATGGCTGACAGAATTCGGCGACAAATATGACACCTTTGATAAGGTCAGACACTTTACGACCCCATGGGGGAAATCAGCAGAGGTACAGCCGGGCAGGATGAACTGGGGCGGCTACGGCTGGGCGGTAGATGAAGGCGCCGAGTTTACTGCCGTTCTAGAGACGATCAAGAATGGGGAAACAGTGGTTCGGGAGCCAATCTATCTGGTGGGACAGCGGGCAGCCGTACATGGAGATCCGGACTGGGGATCCACCTATTTGGAAGTAGATATCACAGAACAGCATATGTGGTATATCAAAGACGGAAGGATTGCCTTTGAATGTGACGTTGTTACCGGACTGCCCACACCGGAACGCAAGACACCGGACGGAGTTTACCGGGTACTGGAAAAATGTACCGACTATACGATGACCGGCAATATTGTCCCGGAGACAGGGCAGCCGGAGTATATTTCCCATGTGGACTACTGGATGCGTGTGACATGGGGCGGTGTCGGATTTCATGATGCAACATGGCAGCCTTATTTTGGAGGTACTTTGTATCAGACAAACGGCTCACATGGCTGTATCAATATGTCTTACAGTTCCATACAACAGTTATATCCGATGGTGGAAGTTGGGACTCCAATCGTGGTTCACTACTAAAAAGTAAAATGGAAAGAGGATTTTGGAAGATATGTACGAGTTGATAAAAACGGAGGGAAGAGCGAAAAGAGGGCGCTTTCATACCGTTCACGGTGTGATTGAGACACCGGTTTTTATGAATGTGGGAACTGCGGCTGCGATTAAAGGAGCCGTATCCACAGATGATTTACGACAGATCAAGACACAGGTGGAGCTTTCAAACACCTATCATCTGCACGTCCGCCCGGGAGACGAGATTGTCCGCAAAATGGGCGGGCTGCACAAATTTATGAACTGGGACAAGCCGATATTGACAGATTCAGGTGGATTTCAGGTGTTTTCGCTCGCCGGTCTTCGCAAGATTAAAGAAGAAGGAGTGCATTTTCATTCTCATATTGACGGACGCAAGATTTTCATGGGACCGGAGCAAAGTATGCAGATACAGTCTAATCTGGCGTCCACCATCGCCATGGCATTTGACGAATGTCCTTCCAGTGTGGCGGACAGAGCATATATGGAGCAGTCTGTGGCCCGCACGACCAGATGGCTGATGCGTTGTCAGAAGGAAATGGCGCGGCTGAACGCATTGCCGGACACTATTAATCCGCAGCAGATGCTGTTTGGCATCAATCAGGGCGGGGTGTATGAGGATATCCGTATCGAACATGCAAAGCAGATTGCAGAACTTGAACTGGACGGCTATGCAGTAGGAGGTCTGGCGGTCGGAGAGACCCATGAGGAAATGTACCGTATATTGGATGCGGTGGTTCCTTATCTGCCGCAGAATAAGCCGACTTACCTGATGGGAGTCGGAACACCCGCCAATATATTGGAAGGGGTAGAGCGGGGGGTGGATTTCTTCGATTGCGTTTATCCATCCAGAAACGGACGCCACGGACATGTTTATACCAATCATGGAAAGCTGAATCTGTTCAATGCAAAATATGAACTTGATGAGCGGCCGATTGAGGAAGGCTGCCAGTGCCCGGCGTGCCGAAGCTACAGCCGTGCATATATCCGACATCTTCTGAAAGCAAAAGAAATGCTGGGAATGCGCCTTTGTGTGCTTCATAATCTCTATTTCTACAATACGATGATGGAAGAAATCAGGGATGCATTAGATAACGGAAACTTTCAGTCCTATAAAAAGAAAAAGCTGGAAGGTATGGAACAGGGAAAAGAATAGAGTTCGTATCATTTCATTGTATGGCTGAACGGATGCATAAAATAGGAAAAAAAGAAAAATAACCCTTGAAGTAATAGTGATTTTTGTGTATGATATTTATATTGTTCAAATGAATGTTAGGAGGAAGTATTATGTTTGGAGTATTAGCAGCTGAAAACACAGGGGCAGCAGGCGGTCTGTCAATGCTGATCGTATGGGGTGTGTTTATCGTAGCAATGTATTTTTTGATGATTCGTCCGCAGTCCAAAGAGAAGAAAAGAATGACAGCTATGCTTTCATCGTTGGAAATCGGTGACAGCGTGCTGACGACCAGCGGGTTCTTCGGCGTAGTCATTGATATCAATGATGAGGCAGATGCAGTTGTTGTGGAATTCGGCAACAACAAGAACTGCAGAATCACGATGAAGAAAGGCGCAATCAGCGAAATTGAAAAACCAGGTGCAGAG
>CALZPS010000026.1 GCA_945827765.1 uncultured Lachnospiraceae bacterium
GATCTAGTACGGTCTCGTGGGCTCGGAGATGTGTATAAGAGACAGCTCTCTGTACAGCGAGTCTCTGGCAAGCTTTACGACCGGTGAACTGTATGACCACCATGACGCAGAAGGATTCATCAATCTGTTTGGTCTGCCGCTGAAGGTCCGCGCAATGAAGATGCAGGAAATTGAGAAATAATATCTAAGATTGGAGAATGTGCGCCGCTGGGGCGCACATTCTATTTCCATACTTCTTTTATCACCCGCAGGACATTTTCTGACTGTATCTTTTCTATCTGCCGCGGTGTGATACCTTCTTTTTGAAATGCATCCCATACCTTCTCTATTTCTCCCCCACCTGAAAGATAATCCGGATTGTCCTTCATCTCAAATCCATCAAAATCCGTTCCGATTGCCACGACCTCTTCTCCCGCCACCTCAATCATATGTTTCGCATGTCTGGCAATGTCGCTCGGGCTGACCGTTGCGTGATTTTCTTCCTCCTCTTTCCGCAAAAAAGCCGGGTAGAAATTCAGCCCTGCCACGCCGCCCTTTGCCGCCAGAGCCTTCAGCATTTCATCTGTCAGGTTTCGCGGATGCTCACACAGCGCCCGACAATTAGAATGCGATGCCACAATGGGCGCTTTGCTATATTTGATGCAATCCCAAAATCCGCCATCAGATAAATGTGACACATCGACCATCATTCCAAGCTCATTCATGCGATACAAGACTTCCATCCCGAATGGTTTCAGCCGTTCCTGCATAACTTGTGCATTTCGACTGTTTGGATATGCCAGACAGTTCTCATAATTCCATGTTAAAGTAATCAGACGGACACCATTTTGGTACAATTCTTCAACCCGCTCTATCTCTTCATTCAGCACTCCCCCCTCTTCCACCGTCGCAACCGCGGATACCTTGCCATGCTGCCAATTGTCGAACAGCTCTTCGTAAGAAAGAATCTGCCGCAGATCTTTATTTTCTTCCTCCTGCAGGCGATTTAACATCTGCAGTACCCTCAGGTATCCGGCATCCCACCGGTTATCAGCCCACTCCTCTTCCCACTGTCTGACATCCACAAAACAGGCAAAAAACTGCGCCATCGTCCCCGTTTTCTTCATACCGTTTATGTCGATACATAATTGATTCTGCGATAAATTCCACTCCTTCGGTCCTCTAAGCAGCTCATACAATGTATCGCAATGCATATCAATCCATCCCATCTACCATTTTTCCTTTCCGTCTGTCCTTCTTCATATTTTTAAGTTCTATCACTATTCTATCATTCTTTTTCAAAATCTATGTATATTTCTTTTCTTTTTACCATACTCTAGAAAAACATTACTTTTTACACGCAAACCACCACCGAAAGGAGTACACAATGGAACCTAAAATCGGTATTGTTATCTGCGGCCTGTCGGGCGACCGCCAGTTTGTCACCAACACCTATATTCAGTCTGTGCGCTACTCCGGCGGCATTCCTTTAATCCTTCCGCTGATTCGCTCCGACCATATGCTGTCCCAGTATATTTCCCTCTGCGACGGTTTTTTATTCTGCGGGGGAAATGACATCACTCCGCTGCTCTTTGGACAAGAGCCAAAAAATGGGAATGGGAAAACGAATATTACTTTAGACTTGTTTCAAATTCGATTAATGAGACAGATTATGAAAACAGAGAAACCGCTGTTTGCAATCTGTCGTGGTATGCAAGTATACAATGTTGCCTGTGGGGGAACAATTTATCAGGATATCTCTCTACAGCCGGGAAAGCATCTAGACCATATGCAGCAGTCATACTCCCGCAGTGAAGTAAGTCACAGGATTACCATCAGTCCGGACAGTCAGTTACAAAAATATATAGGATGCAATCTATTTGTCAACAGCTATCATCATCAGACAATTGACACTCCCGGCAAAAACCTTGTCGTTTGTGCACGTGCCTCGGACAACACCATTGAGGCTTTGGAAATGCCCTCACACCCCTTTGCCATCGGCGTCCAGTGGCATCCTGAGTGTATGTACCGCAAATCACCGGAAATGCGTGGATTATTCCGCGAATTCATATTGCATGCGATGTGATACAACAGGCAAACACCCCTTGGCTAAAGCCAATTGGCTTCCTGCTTTATCGTCCTCGCAGCCTATTAACTCCACAGAAATATATTTGGACTATTCCAAATCAAGAACGCGGCTCCTATCATTTGTCACATCTCCGTTTCCGCTCACCGGAATCGCCTCGCCCAGATACGTCGGTTCCGGTTTCACCAATGTGTAAGTAAAATCCTTGCATCTCGCCAATAATTCACGCAATTTTCTGTAAGTATCTCCATGGTAGACCGCTGTATCACAGGGTACTCCTTTGACTTCCATGCCAAATGCCAAGCCATCATACAATGCCCGGTACAGATGATATTGCTGCGTGACCACCACCATGCTGTCCACCTGAAAAATTTCTTTTGCCCGGTACATACTCTCATAAGTGGAAAACCCGGCGTGATCCATAAAGATATCTTCCGATGGAACTCCCTGCGCAACAGCATAATCCTTCATCGTGTTGACTTCGTCATACTCTGCTCTTCCGTGATCGCCGCTCATGATAATTTTTTTCACCACGCCCGCTTGATACAAGGCAATCCCCATATCCACACGCTCAGTCAGCATCTTGCTCATACTACCGTCTGCCTTGACCTGTGCTCCGAGCACCAGCGCCGCATCGGCCTCCTTCATCTGATTGACAGGCTGCGCTGCCGTTCCTCCTGCTTGCTCCTCTGTCTGCGAAGTGAGTGTCTCCAAAGTCGTGATATATTTTGAAACCGTATGGCGCATATAAAAATCAATCAATAACATCAACAACACGCCTGATACAGCCACCCACATCAAAATTTTCATGATTGCAATCATCTTTTTCCTCTTCATCTGTATATTCCTCTTCCGTCATGGCAGTGCGCACAAGCTCCATTCCACTTCGTTCCATGTCGCTTGTCGGGCATACGCCTTATGTATAAAACAAGAGGCTGTCCTCCTTTTATGCAAGCATATGGAGGCCTGCCTCTTGTATTATTCGCACTGCCTATTTTTGCACAATATTGATAATCTTCTTTGGCACGTATATTTCTTTCACAATCGTGCCTGTCAGTTTATCTGCCACAGCCGCTTTTCCGGCTGCAATCGCATCTTCCTTGCTGATGTCTGCCGCGATGGAGATGACTGCTCTGGTCTTGCCATTGATCTGTACCGGAACCTCAATCTCATCATCCTTCATCATCGCCTCATCCCAAGTCGGCCATCCCGCCTTGAATACTGTCTCCGTGTGACCAAGCTGCTCCCACATTTCCTCCGCGAAGTGCGGTGCAAACGGGGAAATCAGAACAGCAATCGTTTCCAGCGTTTCAAGATCAATACCGCCATGTTTCTTTGCCAGCTCCACAAACTTATTGTTGTACTCCATAAATCCGGAAATAACTGTATTCAGGCTGAAACTTTCCAGACGAGTCGTGATATCGCATACCATTCTATGACGCAGCTTAATCATGTCCTTCGTCGCCTCGACTTTGGCTTCCTTGCTATCCATCAGCAGGTTCCACAGACGTTTCAGGAAACGGTTCACACCATCGATTCCTCTGTCATCCCATTCCGCATCCAACTCCGGTGGACCTACGAAAAGTTCATACATTCTCAAGGAATCGCATCCATAATCACGAACCAAATCATCCGGGGATACGACATTTCCTTTTGATTTGCTCATCTTGATTCCGTTCTTTCCGGTAATCATCCCCTGATTGAACAGTTTCTGGAACGGCTCGTCAAAGTCTACCACACCGATATCATACAAAAACTTCGTGTAGAACCGGGAATATAACAGATGCAGTACCGCATGTTCCACACCGCCGATATACATATCTACCGGCAGCATCTCGTCTGCTTTCTCTCTGGATACCAGTTCTTCACTATTATGATTGTCCACATAACGCAGGAAATACCAGGAAGAACCTGCCCACTGCGGCATCGTGTTCGTCTCACGTTTGGACGCCGCACCACATACCGGACAAGTACAGTTCACCCACTCATCAATCGCCGCCAGCGGAGACTCGCCCGTTCCGGTCGGCTCATAGGACTCCACTTCCGGCAGACGCAGCGGAAGTTCTTCCTCCGGCACCGGTACATTGCCGCAGTTCGGACAATGGATAATCGGAATCGGCTCACCCCAGTAACGCTGACGGGAAAATACCCAGTCACGCAGTTTATAGTTTACGGTCGCACGCCCGATGCCGCGCTCTTCAATGATGTGCGGTGCCTCTTTTTTGAGCACTGCGGACTCCATGCCATTCCACTCACCGGAATTAATCATCGTGCCGCTTGCCTCGGTATAGGCTTCTGTCATATGTTCAATTTCCTGACCATCCTTGGCAATGACCTGAATAATCGGAATATTGAATTTCGTCGCAAACTCAAAATCTCTGTCATCATGCGCCGGTACACACATAATCGCACCGGTACCATAATCTGCCAGCACATAATCCGACAGCCAAATCGGTGTCTTCTGTCCGTTCAGCGGATTAATCGCATAACTTCCGGTAAACACACCGGTCTTTTCCTTGTCCTGCATACGGTCTACATTAGATTTCATGGACGCATCATAAATGTACTTCTCTACAGCCTCTTTTGTCTCTTCAGTAGCCAAAGACAGTGCCAGTTCGTGCTCCGGTGCCAGTACCATGAAAGTCGCTCCATACAGAGTATCCGGTCTGGTCGTGTATACCGTAATCTTCTCCTCACGTCCGTCCACCGGGAAATCCACCTCTGCCCCATAGGATTTACCAATCCAGTCGGTCTGCATCTTCTTGACCTTCTCCGGCCAGTCCAGTTTGTCCAGATCGTTTAACAATCTATCCGCATATGCCGTAATCTTAAGCATCCACTGACGGAGATTTTTCTTTGTCACTTCTGCCCCGCAGCGTTCACATTTTCCGTTCACGACCTCTTCATTTGCCAGACCTGTCTTGCAGGATGGGCACCAGTTGATCGGGAACTCCTTCTCATAGGCAAGCCCCTCTTTAAACATTTTCACAAAAATCCACTGTGTCCATTTGTAAAACTCCGGATCTGTGGTATTTACTTCCATATCCCAATCATACAATGCGGCAATTTCATTAATCTGACGCTTGATGTTGGCCACATTCTCCGCCGTAGACTTTGCCGGGTGCACACCCATCTTGATGGCATAGTTCTCCGCCGGAAGTCCGAATGCATCCCATCCCATCGGGTGCACAATATAATATCCCTGCTGCAGTTTATAGCGGCTCCACACATCGGAGATAACATATCCTCTCCAGTGTCCTACATGAAGACCGTTTCCTGACGGATACGGGAACATATCCAGACAATAATATTTCTGCTTTTTGCTCCCATCCTCATTCGTCTGCGGGTTCACCGGAGTCTTCGCCCAGTTTTCACGCCACTTCTGCTCAACAGCTTTGTGGTTGTAAACAATCTTTGCTGCCATTTTTCTTTCCTGCCTTTCTTCAAAAAAGCCTTTTCTGCTCTCATTTGAGTCGAAAAGGCTTGATTTTATCGTCTTTTCCATATACGTTGATAATTATAAGAAAAATCAATTCATAAGTCAAGCAAATCCGGGGTTTTTGGGACAGTTTTTGATCTCCTTATCCCAATGCCACATCCAGTATCATCATCACCAGAAAGCCTACCGTCACCCCAATCGTTCCGATGCTTGAGTATTCTCCCTCCTGTGACTCCGGTATCAGTTCCTCCACTACCACATAAATCATGGCTCCGGCAGCAAATGCCAGCAGATATGCAAGAACCAGTGATACCAGTCGGGTCAATAAAAGAGTAAATAACGCGGCAACCGGCTCAATGACTCCCGAGGCAGTTCCATACAAAAACGCCCGTCCGCGGCTTGTTCCCCGACTCGTAAGTGGCATGGAGATGATTGCCCCCTCAGGGAAATTCTGCACTGCAATCCCGATTGCCAGCGCAAAGCATCCTGACATCGTAATCCATTCATTTCCGGCAAGTAATCCTGCAAATGACACACCCACTACCATTCCTTCCGGAATATTGTGGAGCGTGACCGCCATAAGCAGCATCCGGTTTGTCTTCAGTTCCGTCTTAAGCTCTGCTTTGCGACCTTCTTTCCTCTTTGTCAGATGCATCGTCAGAGCATCCAGTGCCATCAGAAAAATGACTCCCAAAAAGAATCCGACTGCCGGAGGCAGCCATGCAATCTGCCCCTGTTCCTGCGCCATATCAATTGCCGGCAGTAAAAGTGACCATACGGATGCGGCGATCATCACTCCTGCTGCAAATCCGAGCAATGCTTTCTGTACCCGCAGATTCATTTCTTTTTTGAGAAAGAATACCATTGCGGCACCCAACGTTGTTCCGATAAATGGAATCATAATTCCGGCAAAAACATTTCTGTCCATATCATACGACCCTGTTCTACATTTTTCCGTCATCTTATGATATGCCTCTTTTCGATTCAGGGTTCCTTTTCTTTACTACTTTACAACTCTTTACGGTTTCTTCACTACTTTTTTACGTTTTATCCTTTTTTTAGTTGTTCCGGACGATTCTTTCGTGTATAATAGAATTATAAATTTTGAGCTGCGAGATTGTTACTGGAAACAGTAGCATATACTTATTGAACTACTAATGTTCGATGAGGTAAGATTACTTAGGAACTCAAAAACTACATTTACTTACTTAAAGGAGAGATTCACTATGGTAAATTTAATCACAGGTCCTAAAGGGAGCGGAAAAACACAACAGATCATCGCACTTGCCAACGAGAAGGTAAAGTCTTCCAACGGAAATATCGTGCTGATTAAGAAAAGTCATCGGGATACATACAGTGTAGACTTTAATGTACGTGCTATTTGCATGGATGATTACAAGGATATTGCGACATTAGAGGAATTTGTAGGATTCTTATATGGTATGGTTGCAGGCAATCATGATATCGAGACGATTTTCATCGACGGCGTACTCAAACAGGCCGACATCACCATTGACAGTCTTCCGGTATTTATGCAGAAACTGGATAAGATTTCCAAAGAAAACAACATCGAATTTATCATCAGTGTCAGCGCAGAGAAAAATGCGATTGTCGATATTGACAATCCGGCTTACAATGTACTGAGCTAAACACATAAAAAATACATTATCTGCGTAAAAGCGTCCTCACGGACGCTTTTATTGCTAATATCAGGGCATAAGCCTTTGACCCTCGAGACTTACGGATTGAACTATGGGAAACACGCTCCGCGAGTTTCTCAAGTTATCGCGGTAGTCGCCAAGGTCTCGTGCAAGCACGGACTTTGGCTCGTTACTCGCGTAAATAATAGCAGGTGCATTTTTGACACCTGCTATCTTTTTTCTATTCTTCTTCGGATTTATTTCCTGTCAGTGAAAGTACCATATTCGTTTTTGCACTTTCCTTGTATTCGACCGTCACCTCGTCTCCAACTTCATATCGGATAATGTCGATGAAATCCACCACGGACACATCATAAATATGATCATCGCCCTCAAGCATGATATAATAATGTGAATTGCCGTCTATGACACCCTGCGCAATCTTAGAAATCTTTCCTTCTGCTGTCAGTACTTCCCGGGTATCCGCCTCTTCTTCCTTGATACCGCTTTGGTACATCAGTTTTGTATAAGCTTCCTCACATGCGCTGACGGTATCTCCAATCGCCACGATTTGGTAACGCTGTACATTGACCATCGCATATTTCTTTACCAACCCCGCATCGTCCTTCAAGGCAATAAAATACGTCGGCTCGCCGGAAATATTTAACAGTAACGGGAAGGTCGCCACATAATGCAGGTTCTGTACCTGTCCTTCTGCCGAGGACATTGCAGATGTCTCCGTCGCTCCCTCCACTTTATAATATTTGGCCTCCATCGTCCTCTGATTCATGAGCACGAATCCTACATTCGACTGGTCACCTGTCACAGAAGTCACTCCGGTGTATACCCATACATCATCATCGATTGCCAGATAATTGTATCCGCTCGTTGTAATCAGACAGTCTCTCTGTCCCAAAATACTGTTGAAATATCCATGTTTCAGTGTGCCATAGTAGTCATATAGTTCCACCAGCAAGTCTGCCGAGTAAGCCCGGTCAATCCACTGAGGTGCATCCTCTATCGCATAGTCTTCACATTCTCCGGTAATCGCATTACAAAGCACAACACGCCCGATCGTTACGCCGCCGAAAAGTCCGATATTAAATTTCTTAACCGGACAAATCCAATAAGGCGTACCATCCTCATCTACCTCAAAACTCAGTTCATTGAAGATATATGTCGGAAAATGAAACCTCAGATGCCGGTAAATATTCCGGTTAAAGTGATCACTGGTCGTATACTTCATACCTTCACTCAGTTTCACAAGTTCCGTCTCTTGTGTCGCCATATCAATCTTTACATATGCCGGAATACCGGTGCCGACATTGGTAAACCATTTAATCAGGCTGGCATATCTAAGCGGTGACACACGAACAGGACGATCCTGATAATTTATCTGACTGTACAAATCATCCACCTCGTACTGGGACACCATATCCACCATACTTCCCATTTTACGATTTCCCAGAATCGTTGCAGAATCACGGTCTAAAAGCGGAATCTGGTCAAAGGAGCGTTCCTCCACATCCGTTGTAAAATCACCTTCCTGCACGTTTAAGATCTGCTGATACTTTTTCGCATTGATAATCGGGGAGGACAAAAGACTCCCTATCAAATATACTGCCACTACCAAAAGCAAAAGACCCAGCAGCACTTTCACTCCCGGCAGCCGCTTAATATCATCCAGAGTCGGTTTCTTCTTGCCGATATAAATCAATGCGATGACAATAATCATCATAATGATAAACATCCACATATCCGCTGAATGCAGATTAAGCGCCGGCAGCGCCAGATAATAATATACAGCACCAATCAGGATAATCCCTAATATGGCAATTAGTTTCAGCTTTCCTTTCTTTTTCATAAAATTCTCCCTCCAAAGTAAATTGATGTAATCTGCAAGCTGTCATTATGTCTTCAGACATCACCTATCATGAGTAGTTTACCATACTTTATCTGATAATGTAACCATTCCATTCTTTTTCATACAAATTTAAGATTTATTTGCAGGATGTCAGGCATCTTTTGACTCTGGCACAGCCGTTTTTATAGATTTAAGACCGGCGATTCCTATTTCAGGAACTGCCGGTCTTATTTCACATTTTATCATGCAGCCGTAAAGTTTCTACTCATCTGCTGCTCTTGCCGCAATCTCTTTTTCCTGTACATCAGATGGTGCCTGTTCATATCTTGCAAATTTATACTCATAGGTTCCGCGTCCGCCGGTCATTGAACGCAGGATGGTACAATATCCAAACAAACCTGTCATCGGAATGTCCGCTTCTATTACCTGCTTGCCTCCGGCAACCGGATTCATGCCCAGCACTCGTCCGCGTCTCTTGTTCAAATCACCCATCACGTCTCCGGTATAGCTGTCCGGAACGGTTACCTTCAAAGAAACGATTGGCTCCAACAATACCGGAGATGCCTCCATAAAGCCTTTTTTGAATGCCTGTATCGTAGCAGTCTTAAATGCCATCTCGGATGAGTCTACCGGATGATAAGAACCATCGTACAATGTAGCCTTTACACCTACAACCGGATATCCTGCCAACGGTCCCCTCACCACAGACTCCTGAAGACCCTTTTCTACTGCCGGGAAATAGTTCTTCGGTACTGCTCCGCCGACTACCATCTCTTCAAATACATATGGGGTATCCAAATCGCCGGACGGCTCAAATTTCATCTTTACATGACCATACTGTCCATGTCCGCCGGACTGTTTTTTGTACTTGGTATCTACATCCGAATTCTTGCGGATTGTCTCGCGGAATGCCACCTTTGGCATCTCCAGCATAATTTCTACTTTATATCTCGCCGCCAGCTTGCTCGCCACGATTTCCAGATGCTGGTCACCCATGCCATACAAAAGAGACTGACGGTTCTCACTGTCATTGACTGCCTTCAATGTCATATCCTCAGCCATCATCCTTGCCAATGCCTGTGACACTTTATCTTCATCACCTTTGTTCTTCACACTATATTTCATATATGTATACGGAACGGAGTAATCTGTCTTGGAATAAAGAATCTGTGTATTCTTCGTGGACAATGTATCACCTGTACGCGTATTCGCCAATTTGGCGATTGCACCGATATCTCCCGCAAACAGTTCGCTGACTTCCAACGGTTTGTTTCCACACATCACATACAGCTTGCCCGGCTTTTCCTCTGCGTCCGTCCCTGCGTTATACAATGTGTCATCTCCTTTCAGAACACCGGAGCCTACCTTTACAAAGGAGTACTTTCCGATGAACGGATCCACCATCGTCTTAAACACATAAGCGCTCTTTGCTTTTGCAAAGTCATAATTTGCCTCAAACATCTCATTTGTAGTCCGTTTGATGCCGACACAGGCTCTCTTATCCGGACTCGGGAAGAACCGCACAATATCAGACAGCAGATTGGCAACACCCTGTGCCTGAATATTGGACCCCATGGCCACCGGCACGATAGTGCCGTCCATCACTTCTGTACGCATGGCTGCACGAATCTCTTCCACAGAGAACTCTTCTCCGGCGAAATAACGATCCATGAACTCTTCGCTTGTCTCAGCAACAGCCTCCATCAGAGATTCTCTCAGAATCTCCAGATTCGGCAGACAGTAATCCGGAATCTCACACTCTTCTCTCTGTCCGATACCGGTATATCTTCTTCCTGCATTCTTAATCACATTTATATATCCGACCAGCTTTTCATTCTCACGGATCGGCTGGAAATGCGGAGCAATCTTTTTGCCGTATTTTGTTGTCAAATCTTCTACTACCTGACGGAAACTTGCATCATCCACATCCATCTCTGTCACGTAAATCATACGTGGCAGATTGTACTTATCACAAAGCTCCCATGCTTTCTCTGTACCGACCTGCACGCCTGCCTTTCCGGATACCACGATGACCGCTGCATCTGCTGCGCTTACAGCCTCTTCTACTTCTCCCACAAAATCGAAATATCCCGGTGTGTCAAGAATATTTATCTTTGCTTTCTCCCACTCAATCGGTACAATACTGGTACTGATTGAAAACTTACGTTTCTGTTCTTCCTTATCAAAATCGCTGACCGTGCTGCCGTCATCCACCTTTCCCATACGGTTTGTCGCACCGGAAACGTATAACATCGCTTCTACCAGACTGGTTTTTCCACTGCCGCCATGTCCCAGCAAAACCACGTTCCTAATCTCATCTGTTCTGTAAACCTTCATACTAGTTGCCTCCTTGTGTGTCATTTAAATATGTACGCTCTTTCTGTTCGTTCTTGTGCGCACACCATGTTAATATTGTACTAAATTTCTCTGCTTATTACAACTATTTTATTGATTTTTCACAAGAAAATATAATTCTTCTCATTTGTAAAACTTACTTCCACCCCTCCCCAACTAGATGTGGAACTTGCTA
>CALZPS010000027.1 GCA_945827765.1 uncultured Lachnospiraceae bacterium
GATCTAGTACGGTCTCGTGGGCTCGGAGATGTGTATAAGAGACAGTTATTAAGGTGTAAACTGCTGCAAAACAGCAAGACACAGTTAAACGAATATCAGGATGTCTCAGAAGAGCTGGCAAACCGTATATATAATCATCAAAATGAATTTATAAATTACTCACAGTTCGGGGAGCTCTTAAAAACACGTGAACTTGCACAGACAAGAATTTTCCGGGCACTTTTGCACATCGTATTGGATATCAAAGAAAAAGATGTGCGGCAGTATCTGGCTGACGGCATTCATTATTACGCCCGCGTGCTTGGATTTCGCGAAGACTCTGTAAAAATCGTTTCCGAAATTGCCAAGGAGGGATCTCTGCCGCTGCTCACACAGCCCGGAAGATGTGAATTACTGCCTCCGGCCGGCCGCCAGATGCTTATGACAGATCTCTTCGCCTCTAATCTGTATCAGTCAGTCATCACAGACAAATATCATGCGGCATTTGAAAATGAGTATTCCAAGGCAATCATAAAGGTCTGAAAAGAGCCACAGAAACACTTTCTATGCTTTCTGTGGCTCTTCATTCTCGCTATCACTCTACTCTGTTTCGTTTTATTCAGACTTTCACCCGTTTCGTGCAGGTAACCGCCAAAGCACCAGGTCCGATATGGCAAGATACACTTAACGAAAGCGGGGAAGCCATAATCTCAAACTGCGGGAACTTTTCGTGGATTTCCTGTTTCCACTCCTCAGCCTCCGCCTCATTCCCGGTGTATGCCATACCCAGCACCAGTTCATCTGTATCCCGTCCGGCAAAACGCCCATTCAAATCATCCTCGATTGCTTTCAGCATCGTCTTTTTTGCTGCTTTCCAACCACGCACCTTGGTAAATGCATCCAATTTTTCTCCCTGAATCTGTAAAACCGGTTTCAAATTTAAAACCGTTCCCAGCGCTGCCGCTGCCGGAGTCACTCTGCCGCCTTTTTTCAGATATTTGAGAGTATCTACCGTAATGTAAATCGTAGACTCAAATTTTTCAGCCTCCAAAACTGCTTTTATCTCTGCCGCCGATTTTCCAGCATCCCGCAGGTTCATCGCATCGATAACAGACTGTTTCTGGGTCACGGAAATGCGCTGGTTATTGACCACCTGCACTTTTCCGTCATATTCTGCTGCCAGAGATATCGCTGTCTCACAGGAACTGCTAAGTCCACTGGACATTGGAATATGTATGATTTCGTCATACTCTTTCAAAAGCCCGTCCCACAAATCCATCACATCACCCGGTGCCGGTTGTGAAGTAGAAATATCCGCGTCCTCCTCCAGCTTTTTATAAAACTCTTCCTGCGTCAATGTAATATCTTCCCAAAACAGCTCTTCATTGATATAGAATGGCATCGGAAGCACCGTAATTCCCATTGTCTTGCCTTCTGACTGTGTGATTCCGCTGTTACTATCTGTCACTATAGCGATCTTACTCATCTCTTCTTGACCCTCCTTGTCTTTATAATGAATTTCTCGCTTTTGTTTCTCGCATTTGTTTTGGGCTGCACGTTCCGTATGCCGTTCGCAGGCATCTCCAAAACTTCAGCTGCAAAACCGGCTGCCTTAGTTCTTAAAGCTGTGTATCGGTGCCGGAATCCGTCCCTGTCTGCTGATAAATGCCTCACATCCGAACTCATTCACCGGAATAATCGGTGCATATCCAAGTAGTCCTCCAAATTCTGCCGTCTCACCGACATCTTTTCCGATGACCGGAATCAGGCGCACCGCCGTTGTCTTTTGATTCACCATACCAATCGCCATCTCATCGGCAATGATACCGGAAATGGTGCTGGCACTTGTTTTTCCCGGAATCGCAATCATGTCCAGACCCACGGAACATACACATGTCATGGCCTCCAGTTTCTCCAGCGAAAGAGAACCGACTGTCACTGCATCAATCATTCCCTGATCTTCACTGACAGGAATAAACGCTCCGCTCAATCCGCCGACATAAGAGGATGCCATCACGCCGCCCTTCTTTACCTGATCATTCAACATAGCCAGAGCTGCCGTTGTCCCCGGCGCACCCACGCGTTCCAAACCAATTTCTTCCAAAATTTCCGCAACACTGTCACCGACTGCAGGAGTCGGAGCGAGAGACAAATCAATGATGCCAAATGGGATTCCCAATCGTTTGGATGCCTCGCCTGCCACAAGCTGGCCTACACGAGTCACTTTGAAAGCGGTCTTCTTTATTGTCTCGCATAATTCTTCAAATCCTTTTCCCCTTACCTGCTCCAAAGCTTTTTTGACTACTCCCGGTCCGCTGACACCGACATTGATAACTGCATCCGCCTCCGTCACGCCAAGGAATGCTCCTGCCATAAAAGGATTGTCATCCGGTGCGTTGCAAAATACTACCAGCTTTGCACATCCAAGTGAGTCCTTGTCTGCGGTTGCCTCTGCCGTCGCCTTGACGATCTCCCCGCACAGCCGTACTGCATCCATATTGATACCGGTTCGGGTGGAACCTACATTGACCGAGCTGCAGATACGTTCCGTCTCTGCGAGCGCCTGCGGAATGGAACGAATCAGATTCTCGTCGCTCGTTGTCATTGACTTTGACACCAATGCGGAATAGCCGCCGATAAAATTGACACCAACTTCTTTTGCAGCTTTGTCCAATGTGCGGGCAATTGTCACATAATCTTCCGGTTTCTTACATGCCGATGCACCAACCAGTGCAATCGGAGTGACGGAAATCCGCTTGTTGACAATCGGAATCCCGAATTCCTTCTCAATATCCTGCCCGGTGGACACCAGATTTTTGGCAACTGTGGTAATCTTTTCATATATTTTACGATTCAATTCGTCAAGATTCGAATCAACACAGTCCAGCAGGCTGATACCCAGCGTAATTGTACGCACATCGAGATTCTCGTGTTCAATCATCTGATTCGTCTCTGATACTTCATATATATTAATCATAGTGTATTCTCCTTCATTTCCCTTACATCGGTCTGCCTGCTGCCGTCTTACAGACGGTGCATTTTCTCAAAAATTTCTTCTCTCTGGCAATGGATTTTTACACCGATTTCCTCTCCCAGAACAACCATCTCATCGCAGATGACCTTGAAATCTTTCTCAATAGCAGACACATCCACAATCATCATCATATTAAAATATCCCTGAATGATTGTCTGGGAAATATCCAGAATATTAATTTTATTATCTGCCAGATAAGTACATACTCTGGCAATAATTCCCACAGTATCTTTTCCCAACACAGTCACAATACATCTTTTCATCTTCTCATCCTCCTGATTTATCTCATATGCTCCAATAGGACTCTCATTTACACGGTCAATATTTCTGACACTTCATCGCGTTTGGCGACAAACATATGCAGATCTTCCCCTTTGAATTCATTCTCCCCCAGAGTCACTTCTAATTTCACAGTCTCATAGGCGAGACGTGCATAATTATTCTCTTTACTCAGATGTCCGAGAACAATATGCTGCAGATTCTTATGTAGTATATCACAAAGCAGCCGTCCTGACAATTCATTTGATAAATGTCCTTTATCTCCAAGAATTCTGCGCTTGAGCGGATAGGGGTAGGAACCGACCTCCAGCATATGTACATCGTGATTTGCCTCCAAAAGCACCGCATCCAGATTCTGTAAATGATTCACGATATAGTTATCATACATTCCCAAATCCGTCGCCACTGCCACGGCCCGCCTGTTGCTCTCAAGGCGATAGCCGCAAGGTTCATTGGCATCATGGGAAACGGCAAACGGATGCACTTCAATCTCACCCAGAGGAAATGGTTTATCCACCTCAATCGGATGTAAAAGTCCCGCAGGCATCTTCCCCAGTGAATGACATTCTTCGATTCCCCGAATCGTCCCAGCCGTTGCATAAACAGGAATTTCATATTTCCGGCAAAAAACCCCTAAGCCCTGAATATGATCCGAATGCTCATGCGTCACCAGAATTCCGTCCAGCTCTTCTCCTTTTATTTCCAGCTCATGCAGTCCTTCTTCAATGCGTTTCTTGCTGATACCCGTATCTACCAATAGATGCGTATTGTCGCTGCCCACATAAATACAATTACCGCTGCTCCCACTGGCAATACTGCACATTCTCATTTCTGTTCTTCCTCATTTCTCATATAGTAATAGTCAATCTGCTGTTTCGTCTGCTCAAACGTTCCACTATTATCAATCACCACATGACAGACCCGGCGAAACATTTCCTCATCCGGCTGCGTTTCTATCATACGGGTAATCTGTTCCTGTGTGTAGCCTCGCGACACTTCAAGCCTTCCCCGCCGCACCGTTTCCTCAGTAAAAATATACCACATCTCATCGCAGATTTGTTCATATCCGGCATTTGGCAGCAACGCCGCCTCAATAATATATAACGGTATCTGCTCCTGTTTTTTTGCAGAAATATCTTCTTCCACCCACTGTTTCACTGCCGGGTGGACGATTTGATTGAGTATCTCCAGCCTGCCGGCATCAGCAAACACTATCTGTCCCAAGACATCCCGCGCCAACTCGCGGTCTGCTCCCACCACAGTTTCGCCAAAAGCTGCTACAATCTGTTCATAGCAGGGCTGTCCGCGTCTTTGCAGTTTCTTCGCCACCTCATCAAGCTGTACGACCACTGCATTGTATTCTGTTTCCAGATACTTGAGCACCTTACTCTTTCCACTGCCGACCCCGCCGGTAATACCCAATACTTTCATCTCTCTACTTCGCCTCATACCATGTATTTCCTGTATGCATATCGACAATCAACGGCACTTTCAAATCTGCCGCTTTTTCCATCTGTTCCTTTAAAATTGCCTTAACTTCCTCTACTTCGTCTTTGTACGCCTCAATCAGCAGTTCATCATGTACCTGCAAAATCATCCTTGACCGCAGCTTGTGCTCTGACAATTCACGATTCACTCCAATCATGGCAATCTTGATGATGTCCGCCGCAGTTCCCTGTATCGGCGCATTCATCGCCACACGTTCGCCGAAACTGCGCTGGTTAAAGTTGCTGGACTTCAATTCCGGCACCGGTCTTCGGCGCCCGTAGAGTGTCTCCACATACCCTTTCTTTTTTGCCTGAGCAACGCAAGCGTCCAAGAATATCTTGATACCCGGATAAGTCTGAAAATAATTATCGATGTACTGTGCCGCTTCTTTGCGGCTGATACTCAGGTCCTGACTCAGTCCGAAGGAACTGATGCCATACACAATGCCAAAATTCACCGCCTTGGCATTGCGCCGTTGCAAGTCCGTCACCTCGTCAAACGGAGTGTCAAACACCTGAGAGGCCGTCATGCGGTGAATATCCTGTGCATTTTTATAGGCGCTGATTAACTGCTCGTCACCGGAACAATGCGCCAGTATGCGCAGTTCGATCTGTGAGTAATCGGCATCTACAAATACACATCCATCCTTCGGCACGAAAACTTTACGAATCAGCCGCCCCAGTTCCATGCGCACCGGGATATTCTGCAGATTCGGCTCCGTGCTGCTGATACGTCCGGTCGCTGTAATTGTCTGATGAAATTTGCCGTGAATGCGTCCATCACTTCCGATAAAGTTTGCCAGCCCGTCCGCGTAAGTAGATTTCAGTTTGGTTAGCTGTCGGTATTCCAAAATACTTGCCACAACCGGATAATCCGGGGCGAGCTTCTCCAGCACATCGGCTGCCGTGGAATAACCGCTTTTGGTCTTCTTGCCATTCGGAAGTCCCATATGTTCAAACAGTACGACCGACAATTGTTTTGGAGAATTGATATTGAAAGTCTCTCCCGCCAGCTCGTAAATTTCCTTTTCCAGTTCACCGATTCTTCTACCCAACTGTTCCCCGTAAACTTTGAGTGACTCCCCCTCTACCTTCACACCCTCCTGTTCCATATCGTACAATACAAACAACAACGGCATCTCAATCTCGGTAAACAGGGTTTTCATCCCTGACTGTTCCAATTTTTCATCCAATAACTCCGCCCCGGCAAAGGCAGTGTAAGCCTCGTAACATCCTCTCGTCTGAGCGTCTGATTTCTCATCGATTGTAATCCCCAACTGTTCGCGTGCCACATCCTCATATGTGTAATCGCTTTTCAGCGGGTTCAGAAGATACGCCGCCACCAGAGCATCAAAGCAATGCTCTTGTCTGACTATTCCCAGCACGGGCAAATATTTTTTTAAATCAAACATCACAAAGCGGGGAACTGTATTTGCCAGTTCCGTAAGCTTATCAAACAGATATTCCATCCCTACTTCCATATCACACGGAATCGAATAAATCTGTTTCTGACCGAAAGCAATACAAATGCGCCCATATCCCGATGAATGTGCAAATAGCGGCAGCACATTTGTGCTCTCCTCACAGATTGCCACTCCCACGGAAGCTGCTTTCATCGCCTCTGCAATCACATTCTGCACTTGAGTTTTTTCTGTCACCTCGACAAAATACTCTTCTACCGCATTGACCGTTGCCTCCACATCAAAACGGCTTAAAAGGTTTTTAAACTGCAGCCGCTGAAAATAATCGTGTGCCTCTTTGGTGTACATATTCCCATGTCTGGACTGTTCCAGATCAAACTCAATCTGTGCGTGTATATCAATTGTTGCCAACACCTTGCTTAATTTTGCCTGCTCCCAGAACTCCTGCAGATTCTTACTGGCACGCGGCGGTTTGATTTCCGACACATGTGCGTATGCATTTTCAATCGAGCCATAATCCTGTATGATTTTTGTCGCTGTTTTTTCCCCCACTCCCGGAACACCCGGAATGTTGTCCGAGGTATCTCCCATGAGCGCTTTCACGTCAATAAACTCTGTCGGTGTGACACCGTATTTTTCCTTTACGTCTGCCGCCAGATAATCCTCCACCTCCGTGCGCCCCTGACGAGTCTTCGGAATCCTGATTTTGATATTCTCCGTTGCCAACTGCAGCGTATGCCGGTCACCGGAAATGATTGCTACATCCATCCCTCTCTGCTCGCACAGATGTGAAATCGTCCCCAGTAAATCATCCGCCTCCAGTCCTGCTTTCTCAATAACAGCGATATTCATCGCCTGCAGCACTTCTTTGATGACAGGCACCTGCTGACGAAGTTCTTCCGCCATCGGTTTGCGTGTCCCCTTATATTCTGCATACATCTTATGCCGGAATGTCGGTGCATGGACATCAAATGTCACCGTCAGATACTGCGGTTTTTCCTCGTCCAGTATTTTAAATAAAATATTTAAAAACCCAAAAATGGCATTGGTGTGCAGTCCTTCCGAATTAGTCAAATCGGGAACCCCATAAAATGCCCGGTTTAAAATGCTGTGTCCGTCTATCAGAACTATTTTTTCACGCATATCGTCCTTCTCCTGTAACCTGTCATCTGTCTGTTTCCATTCATGGTAACATTTGTCTGAAAATGCAATATACTAAACACTCAAAAAGCTCTATATAGTATACACTAAAAAAAAGCTTTTTAAAAGATGTTTTTTGTGCTATAGTAAAGTGCAGTTATAATGCAGTTATAACCAAAAGGAAACGCACTTTAGGAGAGAATCATATGGACGGAATTATTTTTGATGTGGACGGAACTATCTGGGATTCCACAGATTCGGTGGCAGAATCATGGAATCTTGCAATCCGCGAGAATTCGGATTTGGATATTACGGTCACAAATGAATTTTTATTTTCTATCTTCGGGAAGACAATGGATGAAATCTTCAGCAGGCTTTTCCCGATGCTTGATACGCAAGAACGACTGCGGCTGGGGAATCTCTGTTTCGAATATGAAAACCGCCTGCTGGAAACGAAGCCGGGAACGCTCTATCCCGGAGTCAGGGAAACCTTTGAGAGATTATCCCAAAAAGTACCTCTTTTTATTGTCAGCAATTGCCAGTGCGGATATATTGAAGTCATGCTGCGTTCTACCGGGCTTGCCCCCTATGTGACCGACACCCTCTGTTTCGGACAGACGAAGACCTCAAAAGGACAGACCATCCGCACATTGATGAAAAAAAACCACCTGAAAGATGTCTTTTATGTCGGCGACACACAGGGTGATGCCGACGCCTGCAAAGAGGCCGGGATTGACTTTGTCTTTGCCTCCTACGGATTCGGGGAAGTACCTGACGCGAAATGGAGTATTGAGTCGATTACAGATTTGTAATAAAAAGAGGATGCCCCTTTCTTGTGATTGAAAACATTCACCTTTGGGGACATCCTCTATTCTTTTGATTTTATCGCTGCAGCCATCCACTTCTTGTGAAAAGCACTAAAATCGGGAATATTTCAAGTCTTCCTGCCAGCATATCGACAATCAGCACAAGTTTAGAGAACAAACCATACACCGCATAATTGCAGGTCGGACCAACTGCCTCCAGCCCCGGGCCAATATTATTGAAACATGCCAGCACCGCAGACACATTGGTAGTCACACTCAGTCCGTCCACAGAAACAGCAACAAAACTGATAAGGATAATCAACGAATACGCTGCCAGATAAGCATTTAAATTCTTAATCACCTGCTCCGACACCGGTCGCCCATTGTTGCGTATCACCTGAATCTTATTTGGCTGCAAAACCTGATGAACATTGCGCCGCAGATTTTTGATCAGCAGTAAAAGCCGACCACATTTCAAACCACCTCCGGTACTACCCGCGCAGGCTCCCACAACCATCAGGCAGAGTAAAATTGCCTTCGAAAAGCTTGGCCACAAATCAAAATCTGTCGTGGCAAATCCAGTTGTTGTGACAATGCTGGCCACCTGAAACGCCGCATGACGAAATACCTCTTCCACAGATGAATACATATCGCGGATATTCCATGCAATCAGTAAAATACTCCCGACTACAATTCCCAGATACAAACGCAGTTCTTCATCTCTAAAAATACTTTTTACGTTTCTCATCAAAAGCAGAAAATAGCAACTAAAATTGACGCCAAATAACAACATAAACACCGTACAGACATTCTGCAGGTAAGGGCTGTACCCGGCGATACTGTCATTTTTGACACCAAATCCACCCGTTCCGGCCGTACCGAACGCAGTACAGACGGAATCAAACAGAGGCATTCCTCCCAACAACAAAAACACAATATTTAATATCGTCAGTATGATATATAAAAGATAAAGAATCTTGGCCGTCTCTTTGATGTGGGGCACTAGTTTCCCCACATCCGGTCCCGGGCTTTCCGCCCGCAGAAGATGCATTGTAAAACCGCTGCCCTGCTCTTTTTCCGGAGCCATCGCAAGCAAAAAAACCAGAACACCCATACCGCCTACCCAGTGGGTAAAGCTGCGCCAATACAAAATTCCTTTGGAAAGCGTTTCAACCTCAGGCAAAATGGATGCCCCCGTGGTTGTAAACCCGGAAACCGTCTCAAACAATGCATCGACAAAATGTGGAATCTCGCCTGAAAGCCAAAACGGAATACAGCCAAACAGGCTCAAAGCAATCCAGCACAACCCGACACATACTAATCCTTCCTTGGCATAAAATATTTTATTCGTGTTTCTACACAGAAAACGTAATAGCATAGCTGTCAAAAAGGATGCCAAAATTGCCACCACAAAGCCAATAACTGCTTTTGTCTGTCCCTCAGCCAGACTGATGATAAGAGCCGGTATCATCAAAATAGACTCTATCAGTAAGATATAGCCAATGTATTTTCCTATTACTTTATAGTTCATCTCTTTAGTCCTCGAAAATGTCATTAAACTGACTTACAATATTCTGTCGGCTGGTCACAATGACAACTGTATCACCCTGTTCATAATAAGATTCACCGTTTGGAATCACCAGTTCAACTCCGTGATTAATACATGCAATCAGCACATTCTTCTTCAGATGGAGATTTTTTAATGGTACTTTGCAGTATTTTGATGTCTTATCAATCCGAAATTCCTCCGCTTCCGCCTGACCGTCTGCAATAGAATGCACGGTAATGGCTGCGCAGTCCTGATTTGTAAGTGCACGCACATAACGCAAAATAATATTGCTGCTCAATTCTTTCGGGTCGATGATGCTTCCCAATGGCAGACTGCTTAATATATTACTCTCCACATGCCCCAGTTTCGTAATCACCTGAGGTACGCCACTCTTCTCACCATACAGAGAAATCACCATATTCATCTCATCAATTCCGGTCAATGCCACAACCGCATCGTATTGTGGAATTCCTTCACTTTCCAGAAAAGACCAGTCTGTGGCATCTCCGCAAACAATGTCTGTTTTGGGGAGCAATCTTGCCAATTCCATGGCGCGTTCTTCATCCTTTTCCACCAGTTTTACGCGCATCCCGCTGTTTTGCAGCATCTGTGCAAGATAGAAACTGATGCGTCCCCCGCCGCATATCATCACTTTCTTGACCCGTCTGGTCAATATACCGAGATTTTTCAGCAAAACGGAAAGATTCTCCTTGGGCGCAGTCACAAAAATGCAGTCTCCTTCTTTGAGAACAAAGTTTCCGTCTGGTGTCACTGCTTCTCCATTGCGCTGAACCGCACAAACGAGTGCCTTACATTTTACCACACTTTCCATATTATTAAGAGGCAGTCCGCACAAAACACTGTCCTCATAAACTCTCAGTTCTACGATCTCCACACGGTTTTTGGCAAATGTATCTCTCTTCAGGAAACCCGGGTACCGCAGAAGCCGCTCGATTTCCCGTGCTGCCTGCCGCTCCGGATTGACTGCCATGGAGAGTCCAAATACATCACGCATACGATATACTTGACCGCTGTACTCAGGGTTGCGGATACGCGCAATCGTATGTATCTCTTCATTCATCTGATGTGCTGTCAGACAACAAAGAAGATTCACTTCATCGGCTCCGGTGGCCGCAATCAGCAAATCTGCCTCATCTACTCCTGCCTGTTCCAATAACTCCAATGATGCACAATTCCCCTGCAGAGTCATCACGTCAAATCTGTTGAGTGCCGCATCCAGCACCTTGCTGTTCAAATCAATCAGAATAATCTCATGTTCTTCGGCAGAAAGCTGACGCATCAGTTTCGTTCCAATCTTCCCCCCGCCTGCTATTATAATTTTCAAGGTAGGCCTCCCTAAAATATATTTAGCGATGATGCTTACGGAATTCTCCTCATTCCATGAATCCCAAAGTTATGCGTTTTCATGTTTGCATGAAAAACACAACCTTATGACCCTGACATCACGGTATTAATTATAGCAGGTTTTTTTCAAAGCACAATCAAATTTTTACTAAAAGTAAAGGATTTTACTGAAAGCGCGACCGGAGTCTGGCACCAACCGATGACTCCGGTATCTTCTTGTGTACTTATTCCAGAATCTAGGTAGCTAAAATTATCGTAAAAAAGTGTTGCAATTTCCAAGCAAGTATGATAGAATAATTTTCGGCTTGAAAAATAAGAATTATTGGACAGCTTTTGCGGATGTGGCGGAATGGCAGACGCACAAGACTCAAAATCTTGCGGGGGCGACCTCGTGTGGGTTCAAGTCCCACCATCCGCATTAAAACAGAGAAAACTCAGGCTTATGTCTGAGTTTTTTGTTGTAGTGAAG
>CALZPS010000028.1 GCA_945827765.1 uncultured Lachnospiraceae bacterium
TACACAAGGAGTATCGTCGGCAGCGTCAGATGTGTATAAGAGACAGGTCTCAGCTATGCGCAGGTACAGGAAATGATGAAAAATCCGGAGATGGCAGAGAATATGAATCCTTTTATAAAAGGAATTGCAAAATTGTCGGAATCCAGATTTGAGGAATTCGTGTTAAGACATATGGAACTTCAGGGGCATTGTGGGGAGGATGCCTATCTGAAATATTTCGGAACTGCCTGCAACGGGCGCGGTATCATGGAACTGCCGGTGGAGGGCAGTTATGATGTAGAAATTATCGATGCGTGGGAAATGACCCGCGAGACGGTACTGCGCGGCGTGAGCGGAAAGGCAGAAGTGAAGCTTCCGGGTAAGCCGGGGATGGCGATGCTGGCAAAGAAAGTGGGATAAAATATTTATTTTCCATCAGTTTTGTGCTTCCGGTAATCACCCGGAGTACAGCCGCAGCAGGATTTAAACAGGCGGTTAAAGTGGTAAATATTTTGAAAGCCTGACAAGTAAGCTGCCTGTTTGATGCTGACAGCATCGTTGCTGAGCAGGTATTTGGCTTTCTGCAGTCTTGCCTGCTGCAAGTCTTTCTTCGGTGTGCTATGGAAAAAATGTTCATAATATTTATAAAACTGGCTGTGCCCGATGTTTAACATCCCGCACAGCTTTTCTATATTCCAGTCCAGCTCGCAGCGGCTTAGTATTTGCTGACGCAGGGCCAGCATTTCCGGGTAAATGCCGGTTTGCTGTTCGACGGGAAGTTCTTCCTGCATTTGGTCTCGGTGCAGCAAAATCAAGAGCTGCCGGACATAGGCGTCCAAGAGCAGTTCAGATTTTTCCAGAGGATTACAAAATTCCTGATAAATCTTTTTTAAAATCCAATGCAGTTCGTCTGTGCTTTTGGGATAAAGAAGTTCGTTATAACGCAGCTGAAACTGCGAGGGTATGTGCGAAGAGCAGCAAAAATGAACGAAACTATTAAAAAAATCTTTCTTTGCACGGTAATGCTGATAATGATTTGGCGTATATAGAATACATGCACCGGGATTGGCTGTCACGCAGGTCCCGTCGGGAAAATAAAAGTCCATGGGAGATAAAACCAACAGGAACAAATAGCTGACCGTGCCGGACGGACGGTAAATCAGATCGCAGTCCGGGTTGTGTGTGTGATATCCGCAGAAATCTATCGTAATCATTATATGCCTCCGTAAACATTTGTACTATTTATTCTCATCATACCATAGTTACTAAGTTCGTGAGATACCTCGTTAAGTGTCCGGGTATATATTCTCACCAGACTCGAAAACATCTTGTCAATTGTTTATATGATACCATATATGTGAGCGGAAAAAAAGTCAATATAAGCGGAAATTAAGTGCGTATCGTCTGTGATACGATGGAGGAAATAAAAGGAAAGGATTTGTACTGGTCAGGTAACAAAAAGGCAAAAAACATGAAGAAGGCAACGCTGTATATTGACAAACATTTTATTGTAGGAGAGGTGGATAAGAGAATTTATGGCTCTTTTATTGAACATTTGGGAAGGGCGGTCTATGAAGGCATCTATCAGCCGAACAGTCCGTTTGCGGATGAGCAGGGGATGCGAAAGGATGTCATTGCATTGATTCGGAAATTGAATGTCCCGGTAGTTCGCTATCCGGGTGGAAATTTTGTGTCGGGATATCACTGGGAGGACGGCGTAGGGCCAAAGGAGAATCGTCCGGAGAAGATTGATTTGGCGTGGAATGTGATTGAAAGTAATCAGTTCGGGCTGAATGAATTTGTAGATTGGACAAAGAAAGCAGGCACTTCCCCGATGATGGCGGTCAATCTGGGAACCAGAGGAGTGGAGGACGCCAAAAATATCGTGGAATATTGTAATTTGAAGGGTGGCAGCTATTACAGTGATTTGCGCAAAAAACACGGTTATGAACAGCCACATGATATCAAACTCTGGTGTTTGGGAAACGAGATGGACGGACCGTGGCAGATGGGGCATAAGACTGCGCAGGAATACGGCAGGAGCGCGGCGGAGGCGGGGCGTATCATGAAAATGGTAGATCCGACGATTGAGTTGGTAGCATGCGGCAGTTCCTCACTGATGATGCCGACGTTCGGCAGCTGGGAGGGTACTGTGCTTTCTGAATGCTACGATCAGGCAGATTATGTTTCCCTGCATCAATATTACGGAAATCAGGAGGATAATACAGCAGAATTTCTGGCAAATACAGTTGCTATGGATCAGTTTATTTCTTCTGTAATTTCTATCTGTGATGCGGTCAAAGCGAAAAGGAGAAAACAAAAGACGATTAATCTGTCCTTTGATGAGTGGAATGTATGGTATCATTCTATGGAGCAGGATCAGAAGTTGGAGCGGTGGTGCAAGGCTCCGCATCAATTGGAGGATGTTTACAATTTTGAAGATGCGCTGCTGGTAGCGGGAATGATGATTACCATGCTGCGTCATGCAGACCGGGTGAAGGTGGCATGTCTGGCACAGTTGGTCAATGTTATCGCACCAATCATGACGTCGGATACGGGTGCGTGGATGCAGACCATTTATCATCCGTTTGCATTGATCAGTAATTATGGGAGAGGAACCGTATTACATACGCTGGTGGATGCGCCGGTTTATGAGAGCCGTCACGGAGACGCGTCTTATTTGGATGCGGTTTGTATCATGGATGAGGAGCAGGAAACTTTGACGATTTTTGCAGTGAATAAAGACTTGCAGGAGACGATGGAATTAAACTGTGATCTGCGGCAGTTCGAGGGATATCAGATGCAGGAGCATATTGTACTGACACATGAGGATGTAAAAGCAGTCAATACACAGGAGCACCCGGACAATGTAGCGCCGACGGCAGACGGAAATGCAAAGGTAGAAGACGGAAAATTGACCGCCGTACTGTGCGATAAAAGTTTCCACGTAATCCGGTTGGGGAAAAAGCAGAAATAAAATGCAGCCGGGAAATACTCTTTTTTGTAAGGGAGTCCGGGTGAAACAGTTGATGGGGATAACCTCAGGTCATATTATGACTTTTGGACATCCCCATCTTTTGTTCCTATGCAGTTTTGGACGGTATGAATCTTTTGGGTTTACGCCATATACATCTTTGCTCCGGCCCAGTCTTTGAGTGACTGCAAAATCTTTTCATTTGGCTCCAGATACAGGCATACCTTTTGAGAACCAATGGAGGTGACAATACCGTATACTTTTGCATTGTCCTCCCTGGAGGTAAAGTCGTGTACCTTCATGGAATTGACGTTATACAGTTTTGGTGAACCTTTCGGTGCGATAAGCTCCACTTCCCGGATGTCGAAACTGAATTTCTCTTTGCGGGATGCTTTGTTATAAATAATGGAGATTCCCATATCATAATTGGCGACATCATATTCATATTCGACATTCAGCCGCGGAAAAATCACATAATATGCAAGGAATGCAAGTCCTGCTGCCAGAATAAAAGCAAAGCCTCCGACAAGCGGCAGACCGACAAAAAAGATGGCAAGCACGCCGAATACGACAAGAATCCTGACCACCCATGTCCAGGCAGTGGATTTTCGTGCAATCAGTTGTTCATAAAAAGTATCATTCATAGTATCAAATCCTTTCTTGGAGTTTGGTTACGGTCATTTATTGCCCGTAATCTTTGTTGTCCGCACATAGTTGCGAATCATTGCGGCAATCTTAAACTGCATGGCGTCTTCAAAGTTACGTAAGTCCAGACCGGTCTGCTTTTGTACTTGTCCAATCCGGTAAATCAGAGTATTGCGGTGCATATGGAGCTGTCGGGCAGTCTCGGCAATATTCAGATTATTCTGCAAAAAGCAGTTGACGGTGGCGGTGATTTCTGCATCCATAGCCGTCAGTGCGTTTCCGCCCCAGATTTCGTTCAGAAACTGTTCACATACGGAAAGCGGCAAACTCACAATCAGTCTGCCGATGCCGAGCTGATCGGAGCAGAAAATATTTTGCTCAGGATAAAACATCTGACCAATGCGTAGTGCAAGAGCAGTCTCTTCATAAACAGAACGCAGAGCGCTCAGTGTGTCGAAACGAGCACTGTAAGCGAGCTTTACGGAAACAAGTGCCTCCGCACTCAAGGTATCGACAATCATATGCGCTGTCCGGCGGATTTCCTCTTCCGTTTCGGATGCTCTGAGCGTATAGGCAATTGCGAGCTGCGACTCATTGACAGGAATCAAAGCCTTTGCAGCTTGTGAAGGAAATAACAGTTTGAGAATCTCCGCTGCAGATTCAGTCAGAGACCCTTTCATTTCCAATAAAAACAGTACGCGAGGTTCTTCCAGAGAAATATGCAGCCTTCCAGCTTCACGGAGCATTTCCGCCGCGGGTAAATCTTGTGTAAGCAGGTTCTGTAAAAACTGACCGGGGTTATATTTTTCACGGTAAGCATTGTACAGACGTCGCACCTGAATCAGCGCTTGCTCTTCTTCCTCCGGAGTATCTGCATGAATGTCGAGGGAGATGCCGGTGAGTTGTTTCAACATTTTTAATGCATGTTCGAGTTCCGCAAAATGTGTCGCCATATCATACCTCATAATAGTAAAAGTGGGCTGCATATAGATGCAGCCCATTGTTGCTCTATTTGATTATTTTAAAGGATTAGTTGCAAATAGTCAACTCTGTTTCTTTGTCAAATAAGTGAATTTTATCCATATCCAGTGCGAATACGGCTTTGTCACCGGTACGAATCTGTGTACGTGGATTTACACGTGCGGTCATCTGTGTGCCGCCGAAATCATAGTACAGATAAACCTCTGCACCAAGCAGTTCGTATACTTTAATGGTAGCTTCGATTACGCTGTCAGAAGTTGGGATATCAGCAGCATCGTGTACATCTTCCGGACGAATTCCCATGATAACGGTCTTTCCGTTATATCCGCCGTCAGCCAAAGCTTTTGCTTTTGCAGCCGGAACTTTCAGAACATGCTCACCAACGGTAAGAGTAGCTTTATCCCCTTCAACATTTACAACAGCATCCATGAAGTTCATCTGCGGAGAGCCGATGAATCCGGCTACGAACAGGTTGCAAGGAGCATTGTAAAGGTTCTGAGGAGTATCTACCTGCTGTACGACACCGTCTTTCATAACGACGATTCTGGTACCAAGTGTCATAGCCTCTGTCTGGTCATGTGTTACGTAGATCATGGTTGCACCCAAATCCTGATGCAGTTTGGAAATCTCAATACGCATCTGTACACGAAGTTTTGCATCCAGGTTGGAAAGAGGTTCATCCATCAGGAATACCTTCGGGTTACGAACGATTGCACGACCCATGGCAACACGCTGTCTCTGACCACCGGAAAGAGCAGCAGGTTTACGGTCAAGCAGATGCTCAAGATCAAGAATCTTTGCTGCGTGATGTACTTTCTGATCAATTTCTGCTTTCGGTACTTTACGCAGTTTCAGACCAAATGCCATGTTGTCATATACGGTCATATGCGGATACAGAGCGTAGTTCTGGAATACCATTGCGATGTCGCGGTCTTTCGGTTCAACGTCATTCATTTTCTTGCCGTCGATTTCCAGAGTACCGCCGGAAATATCTTCCAGACCTGCAATCATACGAAGAGTAGTGGACTTTCCACATCCGGAAGGACCTACAAAGATGATAAACTCTTTGTCAGCAATTTCCAGATTGAAGTCTTTTACAGCATGAAAGCCGTTTGCATAAACTTTTTCAATACCTTTTAATGATAAGCTTGCCATTTTATATAGCCTCCTTAAATAGAATTCGGTTGTTTCTGTTGAATAGTATAATTGCAAAACCAAAATAGGACAATGACAGAAGTGACCAAAAAAAACAAAAAATGATGTACATTTTGAACAGATGGGGTATAAATACTGTCGAGTACTGTTAAGAGTATTAGAAAATGGAAAAATGTAGTGGAAGTACCAGATAAAATATGATAAAATCAGTTAAAACACGGATATGGGAATTATGAACGGTCGTTTGTTATTACAGGGCAAAAACATACAGGAAAGGACAAAGAAGAGAATGAGAGATACAATTACGAAAAAGAGTAATCCAAAGGCGTTGCTGCCGATTGCAGTTTTCCTTGTTTTATATCTGGGGCTGGGAATTGTGTTTGAATATATTATGAAGATTCCGATGGGGTTTTATAACATACCTATTGTCGTTGCATTTCTCGTGGCAATTTTTGTAGCTTGTATTCAGAACAGGCAGGTTAACTTTGATGATAAGCTGGAGATTATGGCACAGGGGCTCGCAGACAAGAACATCATCACAATGCTTCTGATATTTATGACGGCAGGAACATTTGTCGGTGTAGTCGGAAGAAGCAGTGCTGAGAGTGTTGCATATTTTATGCTGTCGCTAATTCCTGCAAAATTCGCTGTTGCTGTATTGTTTGTAGTGGCATGCTTTGTATCTACAGCTATGGGAACCTCGGTAGGAACGATTACACTGATTACGCCGATTGCTGTTGCGGTGTCCACAGCATCGGGATTTGGTCTGCCGCTGTGTGTTGCTTCGGTTATGGGAGGCGCCATGTTTGGAGATAACCTGTCTTTTATTTCGGATACTACGATTGCAGCATGTAACGGGCAGGGATGTGCCATGAAAGACAAGTTTCGCGAGAACTTCGGAATTGCACTTCCGGCGGCGCTCGTAACGCTGGGACTGATTTTGGTTCTGTCTTTGAATACGGATCTGAAAGGAGCAGTGATACAGGACTATGATCTGATTCAGATTATACCGTATGTATTGGTACTGATTGGCGGAATTATTGGAATTAATGTATTTGCAGTACTTCTGGCGGGGATTGTATCCGGGTCAGTAATTATGCTTGCTACGGGGCGAATTGCACCGATAGATCTGCTCGGAAGTATGGGATCAGGAGCGTCAGGAATGTTCGAAACCAGTATGGTTGCGATTCTGGTGTCCGCAATGTGTGCACTGATCAGAGAGTACGGTGGTTTTGAGGCACTGCTTTGTGCAGTCAGGAAAGTATTTAAAGGAGAAAAGGGCGGACAACTGGGGATGGGACTGCTGGTTGGAGCCATGGATATTGCGACGGCGAATAATACGGTTGCTATTGTTATGGCCAATCCAATCGCTGCCGAGATGGCAAAGGAATATGGGGTTACTCCAAGGAAGACGGCATCGATTCTGGATACATTTTCCTGCGTTTTTCAGGGGGTGATTCCTTATGGTGCACAGATGCTGGTTGCATTGTCTGCAGTACATGGGATGGGATTTGAACTCTCGGCATTTGATGTGATTCCAAAACTGTTCTATCCGGGATTTTTATTGATAAGCTCCTTATTGTTTATCTTTGTGATACCGGAAAAAATGCGTTTCAGCAGGCATCGATGAGATACATTGAGACAAGAATAAAAGAATAAATCGGAAAATGTTTGAAAAGAGTCGAATTTGTTGCTATGCAATTCGACTCTTTTTTTGTTATCATATTTGGACAGGTGCAAAATATTTGTTATAGGAAGGAAAAAGGAATATGTATCATTCTATCAGACCCGGTCAGGTGTGGCTGGACACAGAAGGTAAGCGCATTCAGGCGCACGGCGGCTCCGTGATGTATATTGACGGAGTGTATTACTGGTATGGTGAAAATAAGGAAAAGACAGTTGGGGATGGGAAGTACTGGCACTGGGGTGTGCGCTGTTATGCTTCAACCGACCTCTACAACTGGGAGGATAAAGGTCTGATTATTGAGCCGGATTTGGAAAATGAGGAGTCGGGGCTGCACCCGCAGCAGATGATGGATCGTCCTCATATCATTTATAACAAGGATACGAAAAAATATGTCTGTTGGCTGAAAATCATGAGAAAAAACGGCGAACAGACGGAGACGGTGCTGACGGCAGATTCGATTCTCGGACCGTATACTGTGGTGCGGGAAAACTTAAAACCACTGAATATGAGCGCAGGTGACTTTGATTTGGCGGTGGCGCCGGATGGAAAGGCATATTACTATTTTGAACGCGTGCATTCGGAGACTATTTGTGCGGATCTGACACCGGATTATACGGATGTCACAGGGTATTACAGCACACATTTTCCGCATATTTCGCCGCCGTACGTGAGGGAGGCAACGGCACATTTCTACCGAAAGGGCAAACATTATCTGATTACATCCGGCACGAGCGGATATCTGCCGAATCCATCAGAGGTGGCGATTGCAGATACGTGGCATGGTCCGTATACAGTGCTGGGAAATCCACATCCGCAGGACGAAACTTATACTTCTTACCATTCTCAGGTTTCTTCGGTGTTTAAGGTGGAAGGAAAGAAAGATTTGTACATTGCGGTGGCTGACCGGTGGATTCCGGATCATATGGACTGGAACTATGAGGAATACGCGGCAGAATTTGCCAGAATGTTCGACCTGGATTACACTGGGGAGCGCAGGATTAATCCGAAGTTCGGAGATGATTGTGCCCGCAATACTGCGATAGCAGATTATGTGTGGCTGCCGTTTCGATTTGAGGGGGAAATGGCATATTTAGACTGGCACGATGAGTGGAAAATCGAGGATTATGAATAGGAGAATTTGAGATATGGAAAAATATTTGAACCCGGCATTGTCACCGGATGAAAGAGCAGAAGATTTATTAGGAAAATTGAGTCTGGACGAGAAAATGGCGCAGGTGTGTGGTATGTGGCTGTTGCCGAATGATGAGAAGGGAATGTGCCAAGCCGCGAGGCACGGTATCGGTCAGGTCAGTACCTTGTTTATGCGCAGCATGGAGACATTAGATGAAGTGGCTGCATGGCAGCAGAAAGTGCAGAAAATGGTGATGGAGAACAGTGAACATCACATTCCGGCCGTCTTCCATATGGAAGGTCTGTGCGGGCCGTTTATTCAGGATTCGACAAGTTTTCCGTCGGGAATCGGCAGAGGCTCCTCGTGGGATCCACAGTTGGAGGAAAAGGTTGGAAAGATAGTCAGCCGTCAGGAACTGGCATGTGGAATCACGCAGGTACTGGCTCCGGTGCTGGATATTTCCAGAGATTCCCGCATGGGTCGGCAGGGGGAAACCTACGGGGAGGACCCGACTTTGGCGGCAGCGATGGGCACTGCTTATACAAGGGGAATCCAGGAAAATGAAACGGCAGGACGCAAGGCGGAGTCTGTGGCGAAACATTTTCTGGGATTTCATAATTCGTTGGGAGGAATTCATGGGGCAAGCGCGGAGATTGGAGACCGTCTGTTGGATGAAGTGTACGGAAAACCGTTTCAGGCTGCGATCAAAAATGCGAATTTGCGGGGCGTGATGCCTTGTTATTGTTCGTTGAATGGTCAGCCGGTGTCGGCCTCAAAGAAAATCCTCACCGGACTTTTGCGGGATGAGATGGGATTTGACGGAGTGGTAACTGCGGATTATAGTTCCATTGCCAATGTGTACAATGCGCAGCACGCCAGCGAAAGCATGGCAGAGGCCGGAAAAATATGTATGGAGGCCGGACTGGATGTCGAGCTGCCAAGCCGTGAAGGATATAATGAAGAATTAAAGCAATGGTTCGTCGACGGTCGTGCTGACATGAAGGTACTTGACCGGGCAGTGCTGCGTGTGCTGAGAGCAAAATTCCGCATGGGTCTGTTTGAGCATCCGTTTGCACTTGACGGGGAAGAACTGCGCAGTGTGTTTACGAAAGAAGAGGATAAGGAAATCACATTACAATCGGCATTGGAATCCATGGTTCTTTTGAAAAATAACGGGGTGCTGCCTCTGGATAAAAAAGTAAAGAAAATTGCTGTGGTGGGAACGCAGGCGGCGAATGCGCGCATTTTCTTTGGCGGGTACACACATCTGAGCATGGTCGAGGCGGAACATGCAGTTGCCAATTCGATTGCGGGACTCAAATCCGGAAGTACGGAAGGCCATAAGATGCTGACTGTGCCGGGAACACAGATTCAAAGTGATGAGACGGAAGAATTTGATGCTATTCTGCGACTTCAGAAACCGCAGTGCAAGAGCTTGTTGGAGATGCTGAGAGAGAAACTGCCGGATGCGGAAATAACTTATGCGTACGGATATGCGATTGCCGGGGATGACCTTTCTCATATCGAAGAGGCATTGGAGGCAGTGAAGAATGCCGATGTAGTTATTATGACGCTGGGCGGCAAACATGGCTCTTGTTCCGTGGCATCGATGGGTGAGGGTGTGGACGGCACAGATATCAATCTGCCGGTGTGTCAGGACACGTTTATCCGCAGGGCGGCAGAGCTTGGCAAACCGATGATTGGCGTTCACTTTAATGGGCGTCCGATTTCAAGCGATGCGGCAGATACTTATCTGGATGCGATTCTTGAGGCATGGAATCCCTCGGAAATGGGAGCCGAGGCAATCACACAGGTACTTCTCGGAGAATATAATCCGGGCGGAAAGCTGCCGGTGTGCGTGGCAAGAAATGCCGGACAGATACCGATTTATTACAATCATCCGACCGGTTCGGCGTGGGATCAGGGAGAGAGTATCGGATTCAGGGATTATGTGGATATGCCTCATACGCCGCGCTATTTCTTCGGGCATGGATTGTCTTACACGACATTTGAATATAAGAATTTGAAACTGTCTGAAAAAGAGATTGCGCCGCAGGGGGAGATTGATATCGAATTGACAATAGAGAATACCGGCAAATATGACGGCGATGAGGTAGTGCAGTTGTATATCCGTGACCCGTATGCAAGTGTGACCAGACCGGTCAAGGAACTGGCCGGATTTTCACGTGTACACTTAAAAGCCGGCGAGAAGAAAAAAGTGCATTTCACGATGCAGGCGAGTCAGAGTGCATTTTTGGACAGAGACTTAAAGTGGAAGGTCGAGAAGGGTGAAATCGAAGTTCAGGTCGGAAGTTCGTCGGAGGATATCCGTCTCGCCGATTCCTTTACCATTGCAGAGAATGCATGGATTGAGGGAAGAGAACGTGGATTTTGTGCGGCGGTGAGAATCTGAGTTCTTTAAACGGCACGCAGATGGGGTGCGGTTGTTGAAAATGATGTATAAGAAACAATAGAAATGAGGGCTGGCGTTTGCCAGCCCTCTGCAAATTATTTCCACTGCAAGGTAAAGTCAAAAGGATAGAATCCCTTTCCAATCCGGTATTCAGGATGGATATTTTTGGTCCAGCCGGTATCGCCGCCCAGCCCGGCGTGATAAGCGTCCAGATTGAGATAGTAGAACCCGTCCCCGGTCAGCTCGTCCTGATAAGCCGCTTTGGCGTAGGCGTCGGTCGAATAGGGGAGCGCACTGAAGTGGAACGGTTTTGCCCCGTAAAAGATTAGTGTGCGGTTTTCTTCTCCCAGTTTCAGCCATACCGTGTCTTCGTGACCTCCACATTCACAGGGGACGATATAAGGTACATTTTGTCCTGCTATAGTCGATTGATATCTGTCTCTTATACACATCTCCGAGCCCACGAGACCGTACTAGATC
>CALZPS010000029.1 GCA_945827765.1 uncultured Lachnospiraceae bacterium
GGCTGTCAAAGTATTGAATATGAAGTCGGGGGCAGATGTACGGCAGAAACCTAGAATCGTACACTATTATCCGGGCTGTTCGCGGGAACTCTTGTGCCGCTGTCAGTATTTTGACACGGAAAGAGTACAATTTACTACCGGTTTTTCTTTTTCCGTGATGCAAAACTCATTTCAAGTGCTGCTCTGTCTGGAAGGCGAGGGAAGAATCGAGACGGATGAGATGAGAAAGCCGCTGCTGTTCTCCAAAGGAGATTGTATGTTTCTCCCTGCGGCAATCGGGAGATGCCACATTTTCGGAAAGGCAGAACTTTTGAAAATCCGTTGTTAAAAAATATAAAAAGGATAAGGAGTATCAAGAACATGAAAAAAGCATTGATTACCGGAATCACCGGTCAGGACGGTTCTTATCTGGCTGAATTTCTGCTGGAGAAGGGCTATGAGGTTCACGGCATCATCCGTCGATCCTCTGTATCTACGACAGAGAGAATTGACCATCTGATTGCAGCAGGTACGATTACGCTGCATGACGGCGATTTGTCTGATTCTTCGAGTATCATCCGTATTGTGAATGCAGTGAGACCGGATGAAATCTACAATCTGGCTGCACAGAGCCATGTAGGGGTCAGCTTTGATGCGGCAGAATATACCGGAGATGTGGATGCCATCGGTGTAGTTCGTATTTTGGAAGCTGTGCATATGCTGGGTCTGGACAAGACATGCCGCATTTATCAGGCCTCCACTTCAGAATTGTACGGAAAGGTGGAAGAATGTCCACAAAGTGAGACGACACCATTCCATCCATACAGCCCGTACGCGGTAGCCAAGCAATATGGTTTCTGGATGATGAAAGAATATCGTGAGGCATATGGAATGTTTGCCTGCAATGGGATTTTGTTCAACCATGAATCTGAACGGCGCGGGGAGAATTTTGTGACACGGAAAATCACATTGGCCGCGGGACGTATTGCCTGTGGTCTGCAGGACCACCTGGAGCTGGGCAATTTAGATTCGCTTCGTGACTGGGGTTATGCAAAGGATTATGTGGAATGCATGTGGCTTATTCTGCAGCAGGACGAGCCGGATGACTTTGTTATCGCGACCGGAGTGCAGCATACCGTGCGTGAATTTACGACCCTGGCATTTGCGCATGACGGCATTGAACTGGAGTGGCGCGGCAGCGGTATGGATGAGAAGGGGTACGATAAAAAGACCGGAAAGATGCTGGTGTGCGTAAATCCACAGTGGTTCAGGCCGACAGACGTGGTGAATCTCTGGGGGGATCCGACCAAAGCGAGAACCGTGCTTGGCTGGAATCCACAGAAGACCAGTTACGAAGAATTGTGTGCACTGATGGCGGAGCATGATTTAAAATTGGCCAAAAAAGAGGCAGGAATATTGTAGAAATTTTAATTTGTTATAGCATCTGTGAACTATTTGTGCTATACTATTATCGGGTTTATAAGAGAAACGGATTAGGACATACGAATTGGCTTTTTATGGCGGCAGTATGTCCTTTTTTGATATAAGCATATCTTGAGCCGGGGGATAAATGGACGGCAGGTTCATTTGTCGGGCACTCATACTTTCAAAAAGGGCGAACGGATGCGAAAGGAGAAGATATGGGACTGTCAAAAATTGAAATCATCATTCAAATGGACAAACTCACGGAACTTAAAGTTGCTTTGAGCAGCTACGGTATGGAAGGGATGACGGTTATGCCGGTTCTGGGCTGCGGCGTGGAAAAGGGGACAAAGGAGTACGAAGTCGACAAAAATTATGTAATGGAGCTTTTACCAAAATATCAGGTAAATCTGTTGGTAGAGACGGAAAAGGTCAAAGAAATTGTGGAGCTTGTCAAGGAAACGCTGTATACCGGACATATTGGTGACGGAAAAATCGTGGTATATAAACTGGATAATGTGATTCGTGTGCGGACAGGCGAAGAGGGCACATCGGCACTGCATAAGTAGAGCGGTGAGGAGGCTGATAAGGACGATATGGAAGAAAAAAAATTAGGACTGCGGAATGTGATATCCATCTCGGTAGGTCTGGTCATTGCCACCAGTTGTCTGGTATCTCTGGGGGAGGGAGCCGGAACAATCGGTATAGCATTTATCGGAGCCATGGTAGTCGCCTGCCTGTTCAATATGATGACGGTGGCTTCACTGGCGGAGCTTAATGCGTTGATGCCCAATACAACGGGCGGTCTGGCGCAGTACACATTAGCTTGTATGGGACCTTTCCCAACCTTGATCTCCATGGTGGGAGGATATTTTGTCTGCAACACACTTTCCTCGGGAGTGGAGGCATCTATTTTCTCCTACGCAATGGAGTCAACATTTCCGTTTCCAATACCAAGTATCGGATATACGTTGATTGTGACGGTAGTCATTATGGTCGCGAATTTGTACGGTGTAGATATGTTCGCCAAGATACAGGATCTGGTCGCTTATCTGCTGCTTGGTTCTATGCTGATTATGGGAATAATCGGAATGATTGGCGCAGGAACCGGCCAGATGGTGGAGCAGCCTGCTTATATGATATCAGACTTGGGACAGGTGGTATCAATGACCGCGATTGCATTCTGGCTCTTTATCGGGGCGGAATATGCGATTCCGGTGTCAAAAAATGTGAGGAATGCCAAACGCAATGTCCCGCTCGGCATGATGCTTGGGCTGGTCATTATCTGCGTGGTACAATCTGTGTTGATTTTGGGATTCCACAACTATACCGACTGGGATGAACTGGCAAATTCTGCTGCACCACACCTGTTGTATGGCTATAACCTGTTGGGTGATGTGGGAAAAATGTGGATGACTCTGGTGGCGGGACTTGCTGTTGTCAGTACACAGAATTCTACAGTGAACGGGTTGGCGGACATTGCGCAGGGAATGGCAAAATTGAATATGCTTCCTCAGGTATTTGCAAAAACGAATAAACGGGGCGTACCGTATTTTGGTGTCATCAGTATCAGCGTGATGATTTTCCAGTTTGCGGTGTTCAGTGATGATTCGGCAGATTCCATCACATTCTTAATATTAGTCGGCTCCGTATTCTGGATGATTTCCTATATTCTGGCGCATGTGGACGTACTGATTCTGCGAAAACGTCTGCCGAAAGCCCCACGTACGTTCAAGGTGCCTTGTGGAAAATTATTTCCGATACTGGGTATTATAGGAACAAGCTACATGGTACTGAATATTTCCAATGACCCGGTGGAACGCAATGCAATTTTGCTGGTGACCGGCTTGATTTTCCTGATATTGGCAGTCTACGCTGTCCTTTGGATTAAGTTCAAGATGAAGGCCCCAATCTTTAAGCACATTCCACTGGAAGAAGTGATGGCGATGGAAAACAGCTTGTATTATAAAATCAGGAAAGAAAAGGGAATCTGCAAATGATAAGATGATGGTTGGCAGTGCGATCCTCCGGAGGGGTATTATCAGATAGGAAACGAAGTTTCCTATCTGATAATAAAAGACACGGGCTGAAAGCTCATAAAGGAGCTGTCAGCCCGTGTCTGTCATTCTCAGTCTTTTGTATATCCGCCCAGTACCTTCAGGCTTTCTTTCGGCATACGCGTCTGCGTGCTTCTGTCCACGGCAATCAAACCAAAGGTCATGGAGAAACCTTTCTGCCATTCGAAGTTATCCAACAGCGACCAGTACATATAACCAACAACCGGAATGCCGTCTGCGATACAATCTTCCACACCTTTCAATGCTTCCTGAATGAATGCCACACGTCTGCTGTCATCGGAGGTGGCAACACCATTTTCTGTAACCATGATAGGTATGGACAATTTCTCATGCACAGTGCGGATTACATGGCCGAGAGCCTGAGGATAAAATTCATATCCCATCTGGGTCGCCTCTGAGCCCTCCGGATTCGGAAGAGAACCATCGGGTCCTATCAAGGTACGGGTATAATTCTGCAGTCCAAAGAAATCATCGTCCTGTATGTATGGCAGATAATGCAAAAATTCATCATCCCATTCTTTTGCGGCAGCATCCTCGCCGCCTTCTACAACCTGGAAATCATGCAGAGACAGAGTGAGTCCGATTTTTAATTCCGGCTTTACCGCTTTCATGGCAGCTTTGGCAGCCTGATGCGCACGCATCACCATGATATCTCCCTCTGGAGTGCACATACTCACAAATACATTTGGCTGTGGTGTTCCGAAAATCTGCATATTTTCCATAGCCTGTTTCTTCATCCGCTCCATCATGGGATTCTCCATGTTGATTCCCACCTGAACGGAGCTTTCAACATTGGACTTGCTGTCTTTTGCAGCTGCTTTTGCCTGATCCGCCTGCATCTGTTTCATAAAACGCTTGGAGATAGCAGCAATCTGAAGTCTCATATTGGCCTCGTTAATCGTGCAGACATAGTTCAGCTGATCCCCAAGTTTTTCTACCACATAAGCACAATATTTTGCAAATGCATCAATTGTATCCTCGTTCTCCCATCCACCGTTCGCAATCAGCCACTTTGGAGAAGTAAAATGGTGCATGGTAACAATGGGTTCCAGTCCGTTTTCACGGCAGCAGGTAAGCACCTTGCGGTAATGCTCAATCTCTGCCTCGTCAAACCGTCCCTGTTCCGGCTCGATCCTTGCCCATTCAATCGAAAAACGATAGGCGTTTAACCCCGCATCTGCCATCAGCCTGATATCTTCCTCATAGCGGTTGTAGTGATCAACCGCATCTAAAGAAGGCTCATTAAAGCTGGTGTACTCCATATGCTCCATAGCCCAATAGTCGCTGTGGACGTTGTTGCCTTCCACCTGATGAGCTGCAGTAGCAGCACCGATGAAAAATCCTTCTGGTAATTTACTCATAAAACCCTCCTTCTGATTCCAGCTCCTTGTCCTGGAATGCATTATATTTGTCAATTAATTGACTTCGCTTTTTGACCTCCAATTTGGAGAAAATATTGTGTATATGTGTCTTCGCCGTACCGATAGAAATAAATAATTCCTCACTGATATCGGTGTTGTTTTTATTCTCCAGTAATTTCCGCATGATATCCTGCTCCCGGGTTGTTAACTGATATTTGCGGCAGAACAAATAAAACTTGGAATAGGTATCCGTACTGTTCCCGGAATCAGCAGGGATAGCAGCAGCCACATTTTCCGGTATGACCGGTATATTTTCCGTCTGTGCAGTCTCCTCGGCAGAGTCAGACACCTTGACCTGAATCAGATTTATCAGATACAGCAATGCCACGACCGCAAAATAAAGACTCTCGACATCTTCGCTGAAACTGCGGTTTATGATTTTGACCACAGTATCGGTATAAACATCAAAATTAAAAATTACAATTGTATCCTCAATCTCAATTATGACAGAGAAAAGGATTGTCCACAGAAGAATCCGCCGATAATTCCTTGTGACATATTCCGGATAATGGCCCTCCGGCGCTCGCTTGACGCGGAAGATGCTGTAAATGCCCAGAAGAAAAGTAAACAGCTGACAGGAACCATAGTAGAGCCATACTTTGAATGCGCTGTTTGGCAGCATCGGCACTAATAGTAAAAATACAAATAATAACAGAAGAGCGGCAATCTGCCTGTAACGGTTCTCAAGCCGCAGTGCGCGCTCGTTGATTTTGACCATACAGTAGAAGGTTGAGATGAAAATCAGTGTCCGTACTGTGGGAACAGACATAAATGTACTGTCATAAAACGTGGAGAACCAGGAGATGGATTCCGTCATATAAATGACAATATTGTTCAAAATATAAGAAAGGAAAAGGACTGCAATATACAAATGCAGAGCATCCCGTTTCCCTTTGAAATAGACAAAAACAGCCAGTGCCAGTGGGAGGCTGTAAAATGTCATCAGGCATAGATTATAAACTAAAAACAAGGCATCCATAGTCACAATCTCCGTTTTTTTGTGTGTATACATAGAGTATATCATAATTAAACAAAATTTGGAAGTCTTTTATGGAGAATCTAAACTTAAAGTTTAGGACAAGAAAAATTGTGCATCATGCATAAAAGTTTATGTAAGATTATGTGATTTTCGGATAAATAATACTATAAAAATATATCACGAGATGGATATTAAACCCGGGTATAATTGTGTTATCCTAGGTTCAGAAACGAGATGGTCGGATGTAGAAAAGAAGGGAGGTGCCTCGGACAGACCTTCTCAATGTACTTAACAACTTCATATGATGCCGGGTAGGCTTGTGGGAGTGCAAAGCACGAAACAATCCATAGGTATCATAGATGGGGCTTTTGCCCCAAACATCTTATAGTAGTAGTCAGAAAGGAATAAAAACAAATGAGTGGAAAGAAAAAATTTAGTATGTTCAGTGCTATTCTCTCTGTTATCTGTGTTGTATTCGTAGCAGAGGCAGCAGCGCCGGTGGCGGCAATCGGTAACTCACAGTATTTCTGGTGGATCTTCATGATCATCGCATTCTTACTTCCATATGGATTGGTTTCCGCAGAGATGGGAACAACCTATGAGAGCGACGGCGGTATCTATGACTGGGTAAAAAATGCTTATGGTTCAAAAATGGGAACCCGTGTGGCATGGTATTATTGGATTAACTTCCCATTGTGGATGGCATCCCTGGCAGTTATGATTCCGGATTTGCTGAATATCATCTTTGGATGGGAGTTCGGAACGTTTGCAAGCATTATTATAGAACTGATTTTTATCTGGGTAATTGTAGTCATCAGTTTCTTCCCGGTATGTGACAGCGTATGGATTCTCAACGGAGCAGCGGCCATCAAAGTATTTTTGGCAGTGCTGATTGGCGTACTTGGCGTGTACATGGCATTGACAAAAGGCGTGGCAAACGAAGTGACAGTTGGTTCACTACTTCCGTCCTTTGACCCGGACAGCCTGTCCTACATTTCTGTTATCATCTTCAATATGTTAGGATTTGAAGTTATCTGTACATTTGCAGGTGATATGGAAGACCCGAAAAAACAGATTCCGAAAGCAATTGTAGTCGGCGGCGTGGTAATCGCGGCGATTTATATGTTCTCTGCATTCGGTATCGGAGCAGCAATCCCGACAGCAGAAGTGAGCACAGACAGCGGACTTCTGGACGCAATCATGTTGATTACAGGAAAAGAAACCGGTATCTTCATTGCACTGATTGCATTCCTGTTTATGCTGACATTGTTTGGAAATATGATTTCCTGGTCACTGGGTGTAAATAATACAGCGTGCTATGCTGCGGAAAACGGAGATCTTCCGGCAGTATTCGGCAAGAGAAGCGGAAAGAACGAGATGCCGACAGGCGCGGCCATCATGAATGGTGTTGTTGCCTCCATCGTTGTCATCGCTGCACCGTTCATTCCGAATGAGGATTTGTTCTGGAGCTTCTTCGCTTTGAATCTGGTAATGTTCCTGATGTCTTACGTTCCGGTATTTCCGGCATTCTACAAGATGCGTAAGATTGATCCGGACAGAGAAAGACCGTTTAAAGTCGGAGGCAGCGATCTGGTATTGAAACTGTATTATGTAGCATTACCGATGATTCTGTTGATTGTATCCATCATCTTCACGGCAATCCCGCTGAGTTTTGATGCAGAGACACTTGCAGCGACACTACCGATTACCACTGGGGCAATCATATTCATTATTATAGGTGAAATATTAGCTGCAAAAAAGAAAAAAGCAGCTTAAACAAAAAATGGTTCTAATTAAGTAACAAATTTATTATAAAAGGAGGCCGATTATCATGGCAAAAAGAATTGAAGGAACAACTCCAAAACAGGACGGCTACAGAATGCCGGGAGAATTTGAAGAGCAGGAATGCATATGGATGCTCTGGCCATGGAGAAACGATAACTGGAGACAGGGAGCAAAACCTGCACAGGTAGCGTATTGCGATGTTGCAAGAGCAATTGCAGAGTTTGAGCCGGTTAAAATGTGTGTACCGCCGGCACAGTACGAAAATGCAATCGCACGTCTTGGCGGAACAGACAATATCAGTATCATTGAGATGACAAACGATGATGCCTGGATCCGCGACACAGGAGCAACATTCCTGATTAACGACAAGGGCGGCCTGAGAGCGGTTGACTGGGATTTCAACGCATACGGCGGTTTACTTGACGGTCTGTATTTCCCATGGGATCAGGATGCTATGATCGCACGTAAGATGTGTGAAATTGCCGGAGCTGACAGCTACAGACCGGGAATCGTTCTGGAAGGTGGTTCCATTCACACAGACGGTGAAGGAACAGTTATGACAACAGAGATGTGTCTGCTGCACGAGAGCCGTAATCCGGAGAAGAGCAAAGCAGAACTGGAAGAAATTTTGAAAGATTATCTGAATGCTGAAAAAGTTATCTGGGTGAAAGACGGAATCGATCCGTATGAGACAAACGGACATATCGATGATGTAGCATGTTTTGTAAGACCGGGCGAAGTAGTCTGCATTTACACAGACGACGAGAATCATCCGTTCTATCAGCAGGCACAGGATGCTTACAAATTCCTCTGCGAACAGACAGACGCAAAAGGCCGTAAGCTGAAAGTACACAAACTTTGCATGACCAAAAAGCCGTGCTACTTAAAAGACGCAGATACGATCGATTTTTCCGAGGGAGCAATTCCGCGTGAGGAAGGAGAAGTTTCCATCGCTTCCTACCTGAACTACCTGATCGTTAACGGCGCAGTTATTCTGCCTCAGTATGGAGATGAGAATGACGAACTGGCTGTAAAACAGATGCAGGAGATTTATCCGGACCGCAAGATCGTAGGCGTTCAGACAACAGAAGTTGCATACGGCGGCGGAAATATCCACTGCATTACCCAGCAGCAGCCGAAGGCATGAGATGACAGTCAGGCGGTCAGGTGACCACGCAGGCTGAATCGTATCAAAAATATCGGGAGGAAAACAGCGGGCGCAGAACAATTATAAACCCAAAATATAAAAAACTTTGAAAGCCAATTCGTAAACCCTAAAGTAAAACCATCATAAAAGAAAAGCCTTCTGTTTCCGATATGTTCTGCGCCCGGGAAGGCTTGTAAAACAAAACTCTACTGCGGAGTATATCTTTCGCAGACGGGAAATAAAGAACATAAAAAAGAAATGTGAAAAAAGGAGATTAAAGCCATGTACGCAAACGGAGTAAGACATTTTATCGACACACAGGATTTGACCAAAGAAGAGATTCTTGACATTGTAAACCTTTCTTTGGAGATTAAGAAATGCATCAAAGCAGGATATTATCCGCCGCTTATGAAGGACAAAACTTTGGGAATGATTTTCCAGCAGTCTTCAACCAGAACCCGTGTATCCTTTGAGACCGCAATGTCCCAGATGGGCGGACACGCACAGTACCTTGGACCTGGTATGATTCAGCTTGGCGGACACGAGACAATCGGTGACACCGGAAAAGTTCTTTCCCAGTTGATTGATATTGTAATGGCTCGTGTAATTGAACACAAGACAGTAGTAGATCTGGCAAATGCATGCTCCATCCCGGTATTGAATGGTATGTCCGATTACAACCATCCGACACAGGAAATTGGTGATATGTGTACGATTATGGAAAACCTGCCGAGAGGAAAGAAACTGGAAGACTGCAAGGTAGTATTCGTAGGTGATGCTACACAGGTTTGTGCATCTCTGGGAATGATCACAACGAAACTTGGCATGCATTTCGTACATTATGGACCGAAGGGACATCAGCTTCCGGACAGCCCGAGTGCAGCATGTGTGGCAAAGATTGAGGAGAACTGCAGAGTAAGCGGAGGAACATTCTTGAGCACAGATGACAGAGAGGCAGTCAAAGGCGCAGACTTCATCTACACCGACGTATGGTATGGTCTGTACGAGAGCGAGCTGCCGAAGGAAGAGCGTGTACGTATCTTCGGCGACTATCAGGTAAACCGTGAATTGATGCAGCTTGGAAACATTGGATGCAAATTCATGCACTGTCTGCCGGCTACAAGAGGCGAGGATGTAACAGACGAAGTCGCTGATTCCGATTCCTCACTGTGCTGGGAAGAGGCTGGAAACCGTCTGACAGCTATGAGAGGTCTGCTTGTATACTTCACACAGTATCAGAGAGAGGCAGCAGCAACAGAGCTTCAGAAAGCAGCAGCAAAAGAGAGACTTGAGAACTTCATGAACGAGAGAGGAATCAAATAAGAACTCGTTTCAGGGCGTGAGTATGGGAGCATGCAGCGCATGCTCTCTTTTTGTTCCCTTTTATGAGAGAAAAGGAGGAAATATTATGTCAAGAATTGTTATTGCACTGGGCGGAAATGCACTGCAGTCAAAGGACAGCGCACCTACTGCAGAAGGACAGTTGGAAGTAGTAAAAAAGACCTGCGAACATATCGCGGATATCAGCAGTCAGGGATATGAGCTTGCCATTGTACACGGAAATGGTCCGCAGGTAGGCAGAATCGTGCTGGCAAGTGAGGCGGCAAAGGATGTTACTCCGGCAATGCCGTTCGACGTGTGCGGCGCTATGAGTCAGGGGTATATTGGATACCACATTCAGCAGGCATTGAAATACGCACTGAGTATCCGCAACATCAACGTGCCGGTATTGACCGTGGCAACACAGATTATCGTAGATAAAAATGACCCGGCATTTACAAAACCGACCAAGCCAATCGGCCCGTTCTATTCCGAGGAAGAAGCAAAGGCACTGGAGGCAGAAAAAGGATATTCTGTCAAAGAGGATGCCGGAAGAGGATGGAGAAGAGTCGTTGCATCCCCGATTCCGAAGAAAATCGTGGAGATTGAGGCTATCAAAGATTTGTGGGATTCTTCTATCGTGATTTCCTGCGGAGGCGGCGGAATCCCGGTAGTAGAGAATCTCGACGGTACACTGGAAGGCGTGGCAGCGGTTATTGACAAAGACTTTGCGGCAGAACTGCTGGCAGAGCAGGTAGATGCAGATGTGTTGATGATTCTCACCGAGGTTGAGAAGGTGGCAATCAACTGGGGAAAACCGAATCAGGAAAATTTAGACCACTTAAGCCTGAAAAGTGCAGTGCGTTATATCGAGGAAGGTCAGTTCGCACCGGGCAGTATGCTGCCGAAGGTGGAGGCCGCGATGAAGTTCGTGCGTACTTATCCGCATAAAAAAGCAATCATCACAAGCCTTGACAAGGCTATCGATGCATTGGAAGGCAAGACCGGAACGGTAATTACATTCGCATAGAAGAAAATAAGCAGGTTCTTTGAACCTGCTCATTTTATCTTTTGTTGAATTCGAATAATTCTCTTATCAGTTCTGCCAGGGTATTGATTTCCAGTTTCATATAGATATTGTGAATATGTGTCTTTACGGTTTTCTGATACCAAAGTCAGGTCCCTTCTTGCTTTTTATTCAGTTTCGTTTTCCTCATCTAATAACTTTAATAA
>CALZPS010000030.1 GCA_945827765.1 uncultured Lachnospiraceae bacterium
GCTTGCTCATGTTTAGCGGGACCCATAGACATAAGAATACATGCAAGCATGTATTTTATGTCCATTTGTCCCTTGACTCATATTATAATGGCCGGAGCAAAATATATCTACTGTTTTTTGCGATGTTGCGTCATGGATTTTGCAGCTGTTTGGGCGGTTGCCCGTGAAAAGCATCTTTGCAACTGCCGGTTGACAGATTTCCAAGCGCAATTGGTAGTTGTCAACTGAGTTTTGTGTTAAAATGAAGGTGACAGATAGGTAAAAAGAGCCAAGGAGGAGACAGGATATGATTTTGGCAGATAAGATTATGCAATTGAGAAAACAAAAGGGATGGTCGCAGGAGGAACTGGCAGAAAAGTTGGGAATTTCCAGGCAATCCGTCTCCAAATGGGAATCCGGGATGTCGGTTCCCGATCTGGATAAGATCTTGAAACTGGGAGAATTATTTGCGGTCAGCACAGATTATCTTCTAAAAGAGGAAATGGAAGAATATGAACAGGACAAAGACGGAATCAATGTTTATGTGGAGGATTCGGCATATGGGGAAGGAGAATGTGACCCGATACGCAGTATTTCCATGCAGGAAGCGGAAGACTATTTAAATCTGACGGAGAATATGTCCAAAAGGATTGCAGCGGGAGTTATGCTTTGCATTCTTTCCCCGGTCTGTCTGATTTTGCTGGGTGGAATATGCGAATATTTCGGTACATTATCAGATTCCGCAGCAGGAGGACTGGGAATGGTTGTTCTGCTGGGAATGATTATTCTTGCGGTTGCGATTTTTATTTTAAATGGAACAAAACTTTCAAGATATGAATATATAGAAAAAGAAATTATTTCGTTGCAATATGGCGTAAAAGGGATGGTGGAGCGGAAGAAGGAGATGTATGAAGATCATTTCCGGCTGTGGCTGACAGTAGGAGTGAGTCTGTGTATCGCGGCGGTGATTCCTCTTTTCCTGAGTATTATGCTGTTCGGAGAGAATGAATTTTTGTTGGTTGTCTGTGTGGCAATTCTTCTGGTAATGGTTGCAGTGGGGGTTTTTGTACTGGTCTCTGTCGGTATGGTGCATGAAAGCTATGAGAAATTATTGCAGAACGGAGATTATACGGTGGAACAAAAAGAACTGGGAAAACGGACGTCGTTTTTCCCGCCAATTTACTGGTGCCTTGTGGTGGCGATTTATCTGGGAATTAGTTTTCACACGATGAACTGGGAGAGGACATGGATTATCTGGCCGGTGGCAGGCGTGTTGTTTGCGGCTGTTTACGGAGTTGTAAAAGCGATGGCGGGAAGGAAGAGATAAATAAGGTTTGTTAACGTAAATCATACAAAAAACAGAGTACGCTCTGGACAATTCTCGTAGAATGAAGTAAAATGGCCCTATGTAGTCTTTGGAGAGCAAAAGACTACATAGGTTTTTTACTATGGGAAACTCTTTCAGAATATCCCGTAGTGCGAAGATGTAATCTTTTTATAGAAACAAAAGAAACACCCTGAGGGTATTGCGATATGCCCGATAAGAGGGGCAATGAAGAGGAAAGGAAACAAACTCATGAGTAACGTGACAGAAATCAGATGGCACGGCCGCGGCGGTCAGGGTGCCAAGACGGCCGCATTGCTTTTGGCGGATGTGGCATTTCAGACGGGCAAGTATGTACAGGGTTTCCCGGAGTACGGCCCGGAGCGTATGGGCGCACCGATCACAGCATATAACCGAATCAGTGACACGCAGATTCGCGTACATTCCAATATTTATGATCCACAGTATGTCGTGGTAGTGGACGAGTCCCTTTTGGAGACGGTGGATGTGACCGCAGGTCTCAAAAAGGATGGAGCCATCCTCATTAATACGGCACGTCCGAAGGAAGAAATCATTCCGCACCTGAAAGGATACGAAGGTAAGGTTTACACGATTGACGCCAGAAAGGTATCCATGGCGACATTGGGAAAATATTTCCCGAATACCCCGCTTCTGGCGGCAATTGTAAAGGTGGCGGGCATCATGGACGAAGATAGGTTCCTGACCGAGATGAGAGGATCCTTTAACCACAAATTTGCCAGCAAGCCGGAGGTCATTGAAGGCAACATGGCGGCTCTTAAAATGGCATTTCAGGAGGTGCAGTGATGGCGACAGATATCAGTAAATTAGGTGTAAAAGTAAAATGGCAGGATTTGACGGAAGGAATGATGATTGCCGGGGCGGGGACATCCAAAGAGTTTTTGACCGGTGAGTGGTCTTCCGTGAAACCGGAGATAGACTGGGAGAAATGTAAACAATGTCTTTTGTGTGCGCCGGTATGCCCGGACAGTTGTATTCCGGTAGCGGACAAAAAACGTCTTGATTTTGATTATGACCATTGCAAAGGATGCGGCATCTGTGTGAAGGCATGTCCGTTCGGTGCGATTACGATGGAAGGGGTGAAGTAGGATGAGCAAAAGAGAACGTTTATCAGGAAATGAGGCGGTGGCGATTGCCCTGCGTCAGATTAACCCGGATGTATTTCCGGCATTCCCGATTACCCCGTCCACGGAGATTCCGCAGTATTTTGCCTCTTATGTGGCAAACGGACAGGTAGATACCGAGTTTATCCCGGTGGAGAGTGAGCATAGCTCTATGAGTGCGGCAATCGGCGCATCCGCTGCAGGTGCAAGAGCGCTGACCGCAACATCTTCCTGCGGACTGGCATACATGTGGGAGGAACTCTACATTGCGGCATCCAACAGACTGCCGCTGGCACTGGCGCTTGTAAACCGTGCGCTGTCCGGTCCGATTAATATCAACTGCGACCATTCCGACAGTATGGGAGCCAGAGACGCGGGATGGATTCAGATTTATGCGGAGAATAATCAGGAGGCCTATGACAACATGGTTCAGGCTTACCGCATTGCCGAGCACCAGGACGTGCGTCTGCCCATCATGATTTGCCAGGACGGATTCATCACCAGCCATGCGGTAGAGAATATTGAATTGCTGGATGACGCAGATGTGAAAAATTTTGTTGGTGAGTATGAGCCGGAAACCTATCTTCTGAACCCGGACTGCCCGGCGGCGGTCGGTCCGTACTCCATTACGGATTACTATTTTGAGGCAAAACGAAATCAGGCGGAGGGCATGAAACATGTGCCTCAGGTGGTGCTGGATGTGGCGAAGGAATTTGCCGCAGTGTCCGGCAGAGAGTATGGTCTGTTTGAAGAATATTGCATGGAGGACGCCGACCGGGCGGTGGTCATCATCGGTTCGGCGGCGGGAACGACCAAGGATGCGATTGATGCGCTGCGCGAAAAAGGCGAGAAGGTCGGTATGATCAAGATTCGTCTTTACCGCCCGTTCCCGGCAGAGGAGATTGCCGACTCCCTGAAAAATGTGAAGGCGGTGGCCATTATGGACAGAGCGGAGAGCTACACCAATCACGGCGGTCCGCTGGGAGCAGATGTGATGGCAGCGCTGTTCCGCGCAAGGAGCAATGCATGGGCTGTCAATTATGTGTATGGTCTGGGCGGACGTGACGTGCGCGTGGAGGACATGGAGAATGTCTACGCAGACCTGCAGCAGATAATCGATGACAATGATGCGGGAGAGACTTACCGTTTCATGGGTATCAGAGAATAAGGAGGGACGTTTGAGATGGCTTATAATTTTAAAGAGACAATGAACAAACCGGAACGTCTGGCTCCGGGACATAGAATGTGCGCCGGATGCGGCGGGACGATTGCAGTAAGAAATGTGCTGCGCGGACTGCACGAGGGCGACAAGGCGGTTATCGGAAATGCGACGGGATGTCTGGAGGTGTCCACCTTTACTTACCCGTATACTTCATGGGAGGATTCCTACATTCACAATGCATTTGAAAATGCGGGCGCGACCATGAGCGGTGTGGAAGGCGCTTATAAAGCATTGAAGAAAAAAGGGAAAATCGATGAGACATACAAATTCATCACCTTCGGCGGCGACGGCGGTACCTACGATATCGGTATGCAGTCATTGTCGGGCGCGATGGAGCGTAACCATGATTTTGTGTATGTCTGCTATGACAACGGCGCTTACATGAACACTGGTATCCAGCGTTCTTCCGCGACTCCGATGTATGCGGACACAACGACCACTCCGGTCGGCAGTGAGAGCAACGGAAAACCGCAGAACCGTAAGGATCTGGCAGCGGTCATCGCGGCACATGATGTGCCGTACGTGGCCCAGACGACGTTCGTGCAGAATTTTAAAGACTTGCACATCAAGGCAGAGAAGGCAATCTATACTCCGGGCGCCGCACTGTTAAATATCATGGCTCCGTGTCCGCGCGGCTGGAGATACAACACTCCGGATATCATGGAAATCTGTAAACTGGGCGTGGAAACCTGTTACTGGCCGCTGTTTGAGGTCGTGGAAGGCAAGTGGATTTTAAACTACGAGCCGAAGAAGAAACTGCCGATTGAAGAATTTTTGAAACCGCAGGGCAGATTTAAGCATCTGTTTAAGCCGGAAAATGAATATCTGATCGAGGCGTTCCAGAAAGAAGTGGACAGACGGTGGGAAGAACTGCTGTTTAGATGTTCGAGATAATCGTGTATATGATACTCGGCGATGAAAATAGGGGCTGCGGTGGCAGCCCCTATTTTCGTCCGATAGCCAGACATGGTTCAAAACAGATATAATAATCTTCGTATTCTGTATAAATTCCGTATTTCGCACGATAACATTCGATTGCCCTGCGCAGACATTCTTCTGTGACTCCCAGAAATTCGGCTACTTCATAGAGTTCCCTGCATCCATGCAGATATGCTTTCATCAGTCCCGACAGCCCGATCAGGCGGTTGTAAGACCATACACGTGCCTGATGTTCCTGCTTTGCATTGCCGAAATCAGAGGAATCGAGGATATTCCCTACAGTCGTGTAGTGATGTCCGAGCTCTTCGGCGAGGACACAGGCTTTTTCCGCGGAAGTATCCAGACGGTCGGAAAGGGCAATATTTTGGTCAATATACAGCCCTTTCAGAGCACTTTTAAAATGATAATCCTCGTCAACGGAAATCTGTGCATTCGCCGCTTCATCCAACAATTCTTCATATTTAGTCATATTTCGTTCTTTGCGCCTCTCTATGATTTCCGCTTAGAGCGGATAAATTTGATATAATCTGCCACATCTTCCAACTCGGCGTCGGTAAGTCCATAGGTATCCAGATGCGCCGCTATGGTAACCGGCGAAAAGTGTCCGGAGGAAGTCTCCTCCCGCCCCAGCAGATAATCCATGTCCACCTGAAAAATATCCGCTATCTTGCGGCAGGTGTCCAAATCCGGTTCCCGCCGTCCCTGCTCATACATGCTGATCGTGCTTTTTGAGACGCCGAGGCGCTGTGCCAGATCCGGCTGTGACCAGCCTCTCTCTTTTCGTAATGTTTTCAATATGTCAGAAAATTCAGTCATAACGCCACATCTCCATTCTTTTCATGAATGTTATTTACGGCTTTCTGCCGATAAATGTATTCGTTCGAATCATTCAACAACTATATAATACACAAAATGTGTTCAAAAGTAAAGCGAATCGGAAAAAAATATAAAAAAATACACGAAATGTGCTTGACAAGCAGAAGGCGAACGTGTATTCTTATAGTACACGAAACGTGCACGGAGTGTAAACACAAAACAGAAACATAGAGGCGGGAACGAAATTCGTTCCGGCGGAAAGGAAAAAAATGAAAGAACAGATTTTACAGGAAGTGAAGGAAAGAAGAGAACAATGCGTCAAGCACTTCCGGATGGCGCAGAAGGGAATGGCGGCAGCGGTATATCCGTCGCCGGTCCATTATGAAAAAGACGGACAGTGGGAAGAAATCGATAACCGGCTCGAACCTGTCATGGAGGATGGAAGAGAGGTATACAAAAACCGGGCGTCCTCTTTGAAGGTTTGCTTTGCGGGAGAACTTGGGGAAGATTCACTGGTGACGGTGGAAAAAGACGGCAGGAAGGTGTCGTGGAGACTGGATACGCCGACACAGCCCGAGTCCGGTGCATCGGCACAGTTATCAGGTGGTTTGTCGGCGCAGCCTGCATACAGCATATCAACACAGCCTGTATACGGGGAGACAGCGGAAGACGTTTCAAACGAATTGCGTACAGCGTCGGAAGAGAGCGCCAAGGTTTGCAGCGGCAAAAGAGGTTTTCAGGTTTTAGAAAAGTCAGAGTTCTGGAAAGATCCTGCGGTTTTGAGAGAAGAAAAAAATGCGGCAGCCAGAAGTGAAACGGTGGCAGCTGAAAGTGAAACGGCAGTAACTAGAAGTGAAACGGCAGTAACTAGAAGTGAAGACGCAGAAATTGGAAGTGAAACGGTAGTAACCGGGACTGACACGGCACAGAGCGCAGAAGGTTCGAACGGACAGTTGGACGTGGCCACGGTTCGTGAGAAAATGGGCGTGCCTCATCTGCTCAGCGAGGGAATGTACGAGGGCGTCCTCCCCGGAGTAGATCTTCATTATGCCCTTCACGGTGAGCGGATCAAAGAAAATATCCGCATTCACACAAGGACAGCGGCACAGCAGCCGTTTGTATTCTCATTTTCCCATCCGGGAATGGAGATGCGCATGGAGGAAGACGGCAGCATGGGACTGTATGCAAAAACGTCCGGCGAAAATACTGTGGATGTTCAGGACGATCACGAGGACCAGGAAGATCAGGAAACGTCAGGGCAGAGTGCGGAGCGCTGCTATCGCTTCGCGAAACCTTATATGTACGATGCGGCGGGAAATTGTTCCGCAGACGTCGTATTTCGGCTGGAGCAGGGAAATAAAAGCAGCCGTGTGACCATCGTGCCGGACATGGAGTGGCTGCTTAAAGAAGAACGGGAATACCCGGTGGTGATCGACCCGATGACGGAGACTGCCAAAACCCGCGCCAATATTGAAGACACTTATATTTTTACGGGCGGGACAAGCTCGGAAAATCCGGCGGAAGTATATGCATACGGTTCCGTCGCGGTAGGACAAAGCACGGAGCTGGGAAAATCACGCGCGCTGCTGAAATTTAAAAATCTGCCGGATATCGGGAAAGGTTCCATCATTTATGCGGCGACTATGTACCTTTGGCAGTTCCAATATTCCACTTACGGGACATCTACAATTCCGCTGATGGCACATGAGATCACGGGCAATTGGGATGAAAGATCGGCGCGGTGGTCGAATCAGCCGTCCTTCGATGAAAATGTACTTGATTATAAGCAGGTCGGGCAGGTGGCGAACGGAAATACCATCACAATCACACCGATTGGTTTTGACGTCACAAGGCTGGTGCGCCAGTGGTACAATACCGGAAAAAACTATGGTATTATGGTACGTTCGCAGTACGAAGACACCACCACGCTTGCAAATCGCGCATACGCCAGATTCTATGCGTCGGATGCGCCGGATATCTCGTCCGACCAGTTCCCGAGCGGCGTATTCTACTATCGTAATGTCGATGGACTGGAGGATTATCAGAGCTATCATGAGCAGCCGATGGGACGGGCAGGAACCGGATACACAAACGATTATACGGGAAATGTGGTCTGGATCCATGCGGATGCAGAGACAGTCGGTGGACCGCTGCAGGCGCAGATTAAGCATGTATATAATTCCAGCGAGGCGGCAACTGCGCGCAGGCTTGGCTATGGATGGAGGTTCAGTTTTGAACAGGAACTGAAAGAAAGCGGCATTGCAGATTATCCGTATGTTTATATTGACGAAGACCGGACGAAACATTATTTTTACAGAGATACCTCCGACGGAAATAAGCTGAAGGACGAGGACGGACTTGGACTGACGATCACGCAAACCTCCGGTTCCGATTATGATCACTATCGCTGTATGGAGACAAAGGATAAGACCAAATATACATTTGCGCAGGATGGTTTTCTGAGGTTTATAGAAGATTTGGACGGCAATCAGATCGAGTACAAATATCTCTGGAACGACTGGGGAAATTATCTGAGCTATGTCACGGATCACAAGGGCGCGCGTATAGATGTTACATTTGCAGACGATGCGCTGAGAACCCGCATGTTGTCGGTAAAGGATATGGCGGGTCGGGTGATCCAGTATAGTTACGATTCTGCGGATAACCTGTCGCAGATCACATATCCTGACGGGACAAAGACGAAGTTTACATATGATACGGGGCATCGCCTGCTGAGCGTGACGGCGCCGGACGGAACCTGTGTGAAATATGAATATGCAATGGATTTTCGCGTTCCCAGAGTCAGCAAGATTTCGCGGTACGGGGAGAATAATACGCCCGGACAGGAGCTGAAGATTTCATACGAAAACGGAAACACGACCATATTTGAAGAACCGGGGCTGGATGGGGAACTTTCGCAGACCGCGGACAATAAAAAATCGATCTGGCATTTTGACAATATGGGACGTCCGACGGATGTGCTGGAGTCGGACGGCTACGCGAACACATACAGTTACTACACGCAGGGAATGCAGAATCATAAGCTGGGGAAAGACGGGGCTACGCAGAAACCGGTGGAAAATTTTATTCGGAATCCGTTGTTTAGTCCGGCATTTCCGGATGAGTGGCGGAAACGGAACTGGACGAGCCAGACAGTGGAAAGCATAACCGGTTTTGTGAACGGCTACCATGGTCTGAAAGGCGTAGCGACTCAGAACACCCAGCCGACGGGAGCCAATACATTGCAGCAGGAAATGTTTGTCGTTCCGGGCACCTATACACTTTCGGCTTATGTAAAAACAGAAGGGATGAGTACACAGAATACACCCGCGGGGACTCAGCTGCTTGAAGGCGTCGGAAGAGGAGCGGCGCTTATGGTCAAAGCCTCCGATCAAATTGTTTGCTGCAGCCGGTACATTGATTACGCGACCGACACAAATGTAGACGACGGCTGGGAGCGCTTATCTGTGACATTCCACCTGGATAGTTGGGCAATATTGACTTTGCACGCAGGACTTTTCCAGATGACCGGAACTGCATATATCAGCGGAATGCAAATGGAGCTTGGAACAGTGGCAAACCGCCTGAATCTGATCGATAACGGTCACTTTAGCCGGTGCGTAACCGGAGGTCCTGATAACTGGACATTCTTCACGACCGCGAGCGGCGACAAAACTGCCGAAGATCCGGAGAGGGGAAGATGTCTGTCGATGCAGGGCAGGATCGATGCCAATCAGGATTGTATGCAGGAGATGGAAATTTCAGGAAAGGAAGGCGACACGTATTCATTCAGCAGTTGGGTAAAAGCAATCGGCATTCCCGGCAAAAACTTCGTGATCACCGCCCGTGTCATGCACACTGACGGCACGGATAAATGGCATGAGTTTGCCTGCAATCCGAATATCATCGGCTGGCAGTTTGTGTGCGGGACATTCCGCGCCGGAAAAGCTTACCAGCGCATACAGGTTTATTTGAGCTACCATAATCAGGTGAACAAAGTGCTCTTTACGGACGTTCAGCTGGTGCGCGACGATGGGGAAAGCTACCAGTATGACAGCAAAGGAAATCTGACCAATGCAATCAGTGCAACAGAAAAGCAGCATTTTGTATCCGACAAGAACGGCAACCTGACACGAATGGGTAATATAAGTGGGACAGCATTTGAGTATGGATATAATGATAAGAATCATTTGCTGCTGGCATCCAGTTCGGAGGGCGTGCGCTACCGTTTTGAGTATGACGCGAACGGTCAGCCGGTCAGTATGCATGCGGAGGGCGGCAGAAACCTCGGCGCGGTGATACCGGGCAGGACCTATTATATCCGTGAGAAATATTCCGGTAATTATCTGGATGTGCGAAACGGAGCAACCGCAAACTATACGGTGATCCAGATGAAAGATTTCCATGGGAATGCATCGGAGAAATGGAAAGTAATCGACTGTAAGGACGGATATTTCCAGTTTGAGCCGGAAAATGCGCCGGGATCTCAATTGGATCTTGCATTCAATTCCGGTGAGGAAGGAGCTACAGTCCAGCTGCATCAGAAAAATACATCGGACGCCCAGAAATGGAAACTTCACCCGAAGGAGGACGGAAGTTTCTGGATCAGCTGCAAAGGAACAGAAGATAAAAACGGCTTAACCAATGTTTTGAAGAGCACGGAGGATAATCAGGCGGTACAGAGCTGTAAGCTTGTGGAGGGAAATCCGGCTCAGATGTGGTACTTTGAACCTGCTGATACCGGAAAAATCTCAGACGTTCCGACCGACGGAAAAACCTATCATATCCGAGTGCGCCATTCAGGACAATATCTGGATGTGGATCACAAACAAACGACGGCTGGAACCCGTGTGATGCAGCACTATTTCAACGGCGGCATGAACCAGCAGTTCAGGCTGACGGCGGCAGACGAGACGTATTTCTGGCTGGAACCGGCTTACGCGCCGGGGATGGTGCTGGCAAAATCAGGAAAGAACGACCGAAATCTGGATCTGCTGTCTTTAGAGACGAAACAGACAGGGGCGGCAAATCAGTTGTTCCGCTTTACGCCGGTCGAAACAGGAACGACAAAAGGATATGCGATCATCTGTAAATCAGGAAACGCAGCGCTGGACGTTATCGATTATACGTATGCAGAGTCCGCCGATGTGATTCTGACAGCCTATGAAAGCGTACAGGTCAATAAATGGTGGATTCTGGAAGAGTGCAGCGACCGGCTGGAGACGCAGATGGAGTACACGACCGACGGCAGGCAGATTTCTAAGATTACGGACGCAAGAGGAAATTCGGTACGATATGAGTATGATGCCAGGAACCGGCTGATGACAAAAGCATTTGATGCAAAAGGGAAGGCTACAATTTATACCTACGACGCAAACATAGATCACCTGACAAACGTGAAAAAAACAGTAGGCAGTACGGACGTTGAGGTGAGCTACACTTATGTGAACGACCGCCTGAAAACGATCACGCACAACGGATTTAACTATACCTATGATTACGACAGCTATGGAAATCTGGAATCTGTCGCCGCAGCAGGGACAAAGCTGGAGACGATCACATACCGAAATCGTGACGGACTTGTTGACCGTACAACTTATGCGACAGGCGAGGCAGTGCGAAACGAGTACGATGCGGAGGAACGTTTGAAGAGCCAGTATCTTGTGAAAGCGGACGGAACGGAGGAGAAACTTTTCACCAATACATACGATAATTGCGGAAATGTCGTGGCACAACAAGACCATAAAAACGGCGTCACCCGAAACTGCCAGTACGATTTGATTGGCAGAACAATCGGGGAAGACGGTACGGACGGACTGCATCTGCGCACGGCATATGACGATAAGAACCGTGTGGAGGGTGTGACC